>NZ_JBMPPD010000002.1:0-250009 GCF_049339825.1 Undibacterium sp. RuRC25W
ACCAGCCAGAGGTTCACCTGCGTCCAAATGCAGTTGTGCCTTACAAATCTGTTGCCGCTGTAATGGCCTCAGCCCAGCGTCTGGGTGTGACCAAAATCGGTATGGTGGGTAACGAGCAGTTCTTGAAATAATCAGGAATTCATCGTCAGTCAGATAAAAAAATGGCAGGAAATCCCTGCCATTTTTTTATTTCCAGAAGAGTATCACCAGCAATACACCTACTTGTTCAGTGCTTGCTCTGTGAGCTTGCGCTGCGCTCTTGCTACAATCAATCAGTCATTCTTAAAAATCACCGATCTAAATCGCTTCAAACGTGGATGAACCATTGGCACACTAAGCATCGTACTTGCCACAGCCATCAGCAAGAGTGCAGTAAAAGTGGCATTGGTAATGATCTGCTTATCGAGCAAAATGTTGACGAAAATAATCATAATTAGTGCTTTCGTCTGCAACAGCCAGCCAATAATCGAGGCTTCGCCTTTCTCCCACTTTAAAATTTTACCTGCGATATGAATACCAATCAGCTTACCGGATACTGAAGCAAGCAATAACACTGCCGCTACCAAGAATACGGTCAGACCGCCGACATCCCACGTCGTTCGTAAGCCAGTACTCAAGAAAAATACCGGCATCATCACCAACAGAACATGGTGACGCATTAAGTCCATTTTCTCCTGCTCGAACCAATCCCCATCCATGACAGCGCCCGCGAGAAACGCACCAACCATAAAGTGCAGCCCCGACCAGTCCGCGGCAAAACCGCAGGCAGCAAGCCATATAAGACTGACATACCAGCGATCACGCTCCTGTAGCCACGCCATCAGCTTTCGGAAAAGATAGGTCGCTATGGCAAAACTCAGCAAAAATGCACATTGTCTGCCCACACGGGTCCAATCCATCAGGATCGTTGCCAATACACCCCAGATGGCGATATCGTCCAGACTGGCATAGCGCAAAATACGCTGACCAAGCGGTTGGCGTAACATCTCTAGCTTTTCCATCAGCAGAATCAAAATCGGTAATGCCGTCACTGCGCACGCCATACCGACTCCAACCACAAATTGCCAGGTTCTCGCCTGTGGTCCGATCCACCCCGGTAACAATAGCAAACCAATCGCAGCAATACTGCCGAAGACCAATGGTAGGCCTAGTGCCAAGCCTGCCGTCAATGCTCCTTCGCTACGATGCTGCCAGGCTTTTTTTAGATCGAGTTCCACTCCTGCAATCATCACGAACACCATGACCGCCCATTGTGCAATACCATTCAGAGTAGGCATCACGTTAGGATCTGCCTTAAAGATGAAATGATAATATTCAGGAAAAGCTGCACCGAGGACACCAGGACCAAGCAAGATGCCCGCAATAATCTGGACCACAACCAAGGGCGCATAATAATCAGTTTTTCCGATACGCCAGACAAGATATGGAATCGTAAAAATAATCAGCATCGCGATGAGAAATATCTCACTGGTTGCCATCATACTTGTCTGCATATCCGTCTTTCCATGGTTAACATTGCTGGGTTCGGCTTAGCTCGACCTAGTGTGGCACCGGCATCGGCAACTTGTTTGCGGTCTCCAGACTACGACTAACGCTGCGGATCACGATAAATTGCTTGCGGAACTCCAGACCACGCTGCGGCCATTGTTCTACATACTTGACCAGCGGCTCAATCGCTGCCGGAAAATCCTCGCCATTGATCCGACAATCAGCAGCTGACACGCCCTGACTATCACGCGAAGCAAATAAACGGACACCGAGAAATTGATCACGCTGCAATACATCATGAAATGCATTCATGCTTTCGGTGAATAGGCAGCAAGGACAAAATGGGTGGTCGTCTTTTTTCTTTGGCGCAGGAAGACTCGCTAGGTGGGCCACCGGTCCCAGAATAACCTGCCTGTAGTTTGCCGTTGCTGTTACCTCGTCGGCGGCCGTGTTCATTTCGATCACAGTACAATGAAGCGGCATATCACGCGTAGCATCCTGCAACACTGGCAAATCCATATTCGCCCATTGTTTAAAACCATCGATGAGGGCAGCCTCTTCTGTAGCAGCGAGTGCATGTTGATACTCGGCAATCCCTTGCGGAAAATAGACGGAATGCCAAGCATGTATTTTGGTACAAGTACGCACACGCCCTTCACCTAGCGCTATCGTTTCCAATTTTTGCACAGCAAATACCAACCCCTCTGGCATCTGCAGATGTGTCGCGGTCATCTCAAAATCGATTGATGCTGCCGTCAAAACAACCGCAAGCTGTGCGAGCAACACGGGGTCACTCGGGACGTTCTTAGTCAGGTCGACGGCCGTCTCAGGATGATCGTAATTCTCACGTTGAGCACGACCATTGAATTTATTAATCAATACGTTGAAAGCCTGAATAAAGGACATAAAATAGTAGTTAAACAGTAATTGAGATCAGTAATTACGATCAGTGATTAAGATCTATGATTTTTGCGAATCAGTGCACGAGCGAATGATTTAACTAGACTCTGCACTGACACGTTTATTGCGGCAAGACGTCACTTCGATCAACTCAGCATCCCACATACACCAGCGCACTCAGCTATCGAGGTGCGAAATCAATAGCGTAGTAAAACGCGATAAATCCTTACGTTTGAGTACATCCTCCTGCGGCGAATCAACAGAAAGACCCACAGTCAGAATATCAATCAGCAGCAACTGCAAGATACGCGAAATCATCGATAAAAATGTGGCGTTATCTTCGGTATGATTGACTGCAAGACAGACCGTTGCCCTCTTAGCGAGCTGCGACTGATGCGGCGCAATCGCAATCACATCAGCGCCAGCGGCCAACGCGGTATCAACCGCTTTGAGTAAATCTGGTAATTTACCCGAGTTACTAACAACAATGACCACGTCGCCAGGATTGAGCAATTCCGCTGCCATCGAGAAAAGATGGGCGTCACCATAGATGGCTGTCGGAATACGGAAACGGAAAAATTTATGCTGACCGTCTAATGCAACGGCGCGTGAATTTCCCATCGCATAAAATTCAACTTTATTCGCTTTGCGTAGCAAGGCAATTGCCTGATCAATCGCATGTACTTCTAATTGGTCCCGGAAACTCAAAATAGCCGACACCGTATTATCAATCACTTTCGCACTCAGATCATGTGTGCTATCGCTCTTTCTGACCTGGCTATGACGCACCGGAATAGTTCCGGTTAGACTACTGGCAAACTTCAGTTTAAAATCCGCCAAACCGGCGAAACCAAGTGAACGACAAAAACGAATCACTGTCGGCTGGCTGACATCGGCTAAGCGCGCAATGTCGACAATCGCTTCGTTGAGTACCGTGCGCGGATTTTCAAGCACCAGCGTTGCAACGCGACGCTCAGCAGGCGTCAATTCTGATTGGATGTTTTGAATACGATCCATCAATGAGCTATCGCCACTGCGTCCGCGTAAGTGCTCAGAAAGAATCGCTGAGACACCATAAAAAGCCGGATTTGGAGTTGTAATCACATAGGTTGGAATCTGCGCCAGATAACTACTGAAGCGTCCCTTCGCTTCAAAGCGAGCGCGGAACGAAGATGCATGAAAACGATCACCCATCAGCGGGACAATACCACCACCGATATAAATACCGCCAAATGCACCTAAAGTCACTGCCAGATTCGCACTAAAGCTCCCTAACATACCGCAAAAGCAGTCGATACTTTCCAAGCACAACGGATCATTGTCGTTCAGTGCCCCATGCATTACTTCCTGTGCTGCTAAGGGCTTTACGATTTGCTTATTGCGGTCCGCCAGAGCACGATAGATCAGTTCCAAACCAGGTCCTGAGATCAGACGTTCGGTAGAAACGTGTGGCCATTCTTTCCAGGCAAATTGCAGAATCGCGTATTCACGTTCATCGCAAGGGGCAAAATTGACGTGACCACCTTCAGATCCCAGTGTCACAAAACCATCCGACGTTGGAATCAGACCAGAAACACCCAACCCGGTACCCGGTCCCAGCACGCCAATCACAGATTTCGCCACCGCGGTTCCACCACCAACCTGCATGACATCGCTTGGTTGCAATCCTGGCAAAGCCATCGCCAGTGCCGTAAAGTCATTCACGATCAACAAAGTATACAGACCGAACTCCCGCCGTACATCTTCAATCGAAAACTCCCATGCCCGGTTAGTCATGCGGACATAGTCACCATCGATAGGATTGGCGAGCGCAAAAGCAGCGTGGTGTACGCGTCGTGTCGGATGCTGATCAAGGTAAGCACGCAAGAGATCAATGATCCCCGAGTATTCATCACACTTTAATACTTGTACCGCATCGAAAATACCTGGCGAGGATTCAAGCGTAAATCGTGCATGGGTTGCACCAATATCTGCCAATAGTCGCGGGCCACCAGAAAAACCTAAGCCGTTGCTATGCTCCGTCAATGTACGTTCTGTCAATCCGTTTTCAGTCATGATTCTCTGTTTCAATGGTTTAAGACACACGCCAAACTACTCAACTAAAACAGGCAATCTCGTCAGAACGGACTTTCAAAAGCCATCGTGCCACCGGAGAAATAACACATTCAGATGACACATTGCCAATGAGCATTGAGGCATCATCGACTGTCAGCGGAAACTGGTTTTGCTTCATTCAGCGTAATAAAAACATACGCAATTTACCACAGCCCCAGCCTCTTGAAGCCCCTTTCCGTCACCTTACATCAATATTTTCAATGCAAGTTGCTTCTGGTTTTGCGTCAACCATTGAATCGGGACATGCAACTCTCTGGTTTGGGGGTTCCAGTGCGCATCAATAGGCTGACTAGCAACAAGGACCCGCTGTGGTTGGTGGTCGACATTGTGCACAATGAATTCAATGTTCTTATCAGTGGCCTGATAGTGAGCACCAGCCTCAATTGCCAACGTCACACCCAGTTCACCGCCGTGATAGACGCTAGTGAAGTGCAGCAATGCTGACGCGCCTTGTTCTGCTGCATGGGCAGTCACACCATCATCGTCATACAACATCCCCTGAGATTGACTGACAGACTGATCATGGTAATAATGCAATTCCAGATTTTTTCCGGTGTATTGGCTGGTATTCTGAATATCTAACTGCGCAGGCACGAGCGGAATGAAAGCCCCTGCTCTGACAAAGATGGGAATATGTGCAGCGCTCACATCCACCACCTGCTTGCTACCAGCCGCAAAAACTTGTCCCGTATAAAAATCGAACCACTTGCTTTGCGCCGGGAAATACATCTCGGCTTTAGTTTGTCCTGACTGCAAAATAGGATGAACGAGGAAATCATTTCCCCACAGATAACTATCCGCATTGCCGTACAAGCGTGGGTTACCAGGTTCTGCATAAAATAGCGGACGCATCAACGGTGAACCCCGCTGGCTGTTTTCATAAGCAATCGTGTAGTTATATGGCAGCATGCGATAGCGAAGCACAATCGCTGCCTTCGCTAACGCTTTAGTTGCGGGCTCACGCAATACCGGCTCAGAGGCAACTTCCTCTTGTGCATGAGGACGGAACACAGGCTGAAACACACCGTATTGCAACCAGCGTGTGTATAACTCATCATCGAGGTTCGCTCCCGCAAACCCACCGAGATCGGAATGCATGTATGCCATTCCCTGCATTCCCATTTGTAAGGCGATTTCTGGTTGGGAGCGCAAACCGCCCCAAGTACGATTCACATCACCAGACCACGGGATCATGCCAAATCGCTGCGATCCTGAATATCCTGAGCGCATCAGAATAAATGGACGCTCTTGCGGGAATTCTTTGGCGTAGCCATCAGCAATCAATTTCGACCATGCATGGCCATAAATATTGTGAACCTGATCGGCCGATCCAGTTTTATGCTGCAAGGCAGAAGGATGCACCTCAGGTTCACCGAGATCACCCCACCATCCGGCAACACCTTGCGCTTTCAGATTTTTATAAATATTCCAGAACCAGCTTTGTGCACGAGGATCAAAAATATCGATTAATCCAGTATTCCCAAAATAGAAATCGTATTTAAACGGCGCACCATCTTTGTCTGTCGCCAGCACATGCTGATCGACGGCTTCTTGCCATTTGTCTGACGTGGTCAGTACAAATGGCTCAGTGATTAAGATCGTCTTTACACCTTGTGCAGCAAAATCGGCAATCATTTTTTGTGGCTGAGGAAAGTTATCCTTGTCAAACGCTAGGTTGCCCATCGTGCCTTTAATATCTTTACCAAACCAGTACAAATCAAAAATGATCGCGTCCACGGGGATGTGATCGGAGTGAAACTTATCCAAAATATCCCGTGCTTCTGCTTCGGTATGGTAACCAAACCGGCTTGCAAAGTTACCAAACGCCCAGCGCGGCGGCAAAGGCTGATGACCAGTTAAATTGGTATAACTGGCCATTACATCTGACCAGCTGTCACCTGCGATAATCTGATACGTTTTTCTACCACTGATGGTTTCATACGCCAGCACATTCGTTTTTTTACTGTCAAGATCTAGGTATCCGATTGCCGAGTTATCAAAATGAATACCATACATCCTAGAAGACAACACCAGTGGTATCCCAAAGTTCATTTGTTCAGAATGTTCTTCGTAACCATAATGGGCTTTGTTGTACAAAGGCAGACGATAACCGCGACGATTCATCCCGAGGGCACGCGCACCCGCCCCGTACAAGGCTTCATTGTCATCCAGATTAAAGTCTACGCTCTCGCTGTTGCCTTTGTTGAGATAGCCATTTTTTTCTGACGTTAGTAATCTATTTTTATACGTATAACTAATCTGAAACGGTGATTTCTGAATATGCACCACTATATCTGCCGCCATATAATCGATGGCACTCGCCGACGTTTTTACCTCAGTACGTAATTTCTGCGGCTGAAGAATCACTGCGTGCGAAGAAGTTGTCTGTTTCTCTCCATTCGGTATAAATGTTGTTTCCAGAATAGTTGAAGAATAAGGCGTAAAAAGATACAAACCATCATTGGTTGTAACCTCAAATCTATCAGCCTTTTTCTCGGCATGTAGAATAACGCGTTGCACGTTTTGCGCATGTGCAGTGGTCAAACTAACTGTACTAAGCAACAACACAGAAACGCTCAGCGCATGACATATCCCACAATGAATTTTACTTTTTCTCATTTTAATTCCTGAGCTGCCAAGGCGATTAATGCTATTGGATACTTACTCTGAAAATTTACTTTTCCATCGATGACAACAGCGGTGTGCCCAGAATAATAATCACGTAAAATTTGACCATTTTCAAATACACCTTGAACCGCAATCGTCGTAAATTGCGTGGTAGGTAAATCCAGTGCAACAACAACCTTGTCGGTGATATGTTGATCGCTGTAGGAGCGTTTGAATATATAAGGATGGTCACTTAATTTTTGATGGACACCTGCGCCCACGGCAACATGGTCATGCCGAAATTTACCTAACTTTTGCCAATGCGTGAGTACATCCTCAATAGCTACCCCATGGCGTATTACGTTATTCTGCAACTCATCCCAATTCATCATCGAACGTAAACTCGCATCACCTTCGGCGCCGCTTACATGAAGATCTCTGGCGGTTTCATCTCCGTAGTAAATCTGTGCTGCACCTGGGCTAAGGAGTAATTTTGTTCCGGCATCAATTGCGTGCTGACGATCAACATCAAGTGGCTGCATATCATCGTGCGAACTGATGTAGTTCAGTACAGACTTATTTTTTAAGGCCCCCGTCAGTTGTGCAGAATAATGGCTGAATAAGTTTTCAGGATCTTTGTTCGCGTCAGATTTAAAACCAAAGTTAATCAGGCTATTAAATCCATGATCAAAAAAATTGATCGTGCTACCGCCATCCATTGCAAAATTCTGACCTTGATCAATACTGTAGCCATAGACTTCTGCTGTCATATAAAACGGCTCGTCCCCTAGCTTTTCGGTAGGGTGCTTACGTTTCCATTCTTCGTATGTCGCGCTGGCAAATTGCTGAAATTCTTTCCAGACTTCTGGCTCAACGTGCTTGACGGTATCCGCTCTGAAACCATCAACGCCATATTTTCTGATCCAATCTGTGTGCCATTTCATCAGATAATAGCGCGGTGCGCGTGGATAGCCAGTGCGTTTAAAAAAAGCGTCTAATTCCTGCATTTCACGCTCATACCGACCTTCTGCTGTCCACTTAGCTACGAGCGACGGTGGGAGATCGACATTTGCATTGCTCTCGGTGCGGATATCAGGAAGCCCTTTAACTAAGGCGCAGCTGACAGTCGACGGAATATCTTTATAGGTACAGATCGGGGCAGTACGTACCCAGTCAGAAGGCCATAGAGGATCAACGGAAGTCGCTGGTCCAATATGATTCATCACCACATCCAGTAGAATTCTGATGCCATGTGCATGTGCCGTTTCAACTAATTCACGCATGTCTGCAGATGTTCCGAGGCTGGCATCAACACTGGTGAAATCTGCAGCCCAGTACCCATGAAATCCATACGACTTACCTGAGCCTTCATCCGTGTAACCATGAATTTGCTCCACAGGTGGCGTTAGCCAAATCGCATTGACACCGAGTTTTTCAAAATAGCCGTCTTTAATTCTGGCGGTAATACCTGCCAAATTGCCTCCCATAAATCCCCGTAACCTTGCAGCATCATCCTTGCGACCGTAGGCTAAATGGGTATGCGTATTTTGTTGATCGCTTTTCTGATTATGTGGATGATAGAAACGATCGGTCAGTAAAAAATAGACCGTCGCGTTATCCCATAAAAACGGCGTATTGGTTGAGGTCTGTTGCGTACTTGATGCGGCAGACTCTGCAGCCAACACAAAAGGACAACAGAACATCGAGAGAAGTAAAGCAATTGAACACCGAAACGAAATCAACTTCATACTGTATGCCCAATCAAAACAGGGAGAGAGGCTAAATAAAGACTGCAGACATCAAACCATCAAAATAACGTTTGATGTCTGCATGGCGCGGCAAAACTCGTCATCAAAGACAACATAAGATACACGCCAACACCAGGATTAAATTTAACAACGATATAGTTTAGTGTTTAGCAACAGCATCATCTTTTACGATCATTGTCAGTAGCCCACCGATGACCATACAAACGCCACCTAACATTAGAACTTTGACAGACTGATTATTGAAGAAATTTTTCAAAACAGCACCCAGCACGACACCAGCAATGATCTGAGGAATCACCACAAAAAAATTAAACAACCCCATGTAGTAACCCATGCGGTTTGCCGGTAACGCGCCTGCCAGAATGGCGTATGGCATCGTCAACACACTGGCCCATGCAATACCAACACCCACCATTGGTACCAACAACATTTCTTTGGATGTGACGCCAAAAATACTGATCAGACTCAGACCACCAATCACCAGGCACAGCATATGAACAAATTTACGACTGGTTTTTGCGGCGAGGACGGGCAGAATAAATGCCGCAATCGCGGAAACTGCACCGTACACACCAAACATGACACCCACCCAGTTACCGCCTTCCTGATACGCAGCAGATTGTGGATCGCTCGTATGGAATACGGTGTCAGCAATAGATGGCGTCGTGTAGACCCACATCGAAAATAAAGCAACCCAGCTAAAAAATTGGACGATAGCCAGTTGGATCATCGTTGTCGGCATTTTCAGGAAGCCGCCAAAAATCTCTTTTAGCGCATTGGCAATGCCGCTATTTTGTTTCTTTTCTTCCAAAAATTTTTGCAAATCTTGCGGCGGAATTTCTTGCGTTGTAAAGACAGTCCACAACACCGACAAGGCAAACACAGCACCACCAAAATAAAACGAATAACGCACCGTGTCCGGAATTGCACCGTCCAAGGGGATATTGCTGACACCAAAATAATCACTGAAGATTTTTGGCAATAAAGAAGCAATCACACCACCACAACCGATTAAAAAAGTTTGCATCGCAAACCCGGCTGTTTGTTGTGATGGGCTCAGTTTATCCCCAACAAATGCACGAAATGGCTCCATCGAGATATTAATTGCTGAGTCCATCATCCACAGAACTAGAATCGCCATCCACAACATGGTTGAGTTTGGCATCAGGAACATGGCAATCGACGCCAGCATGGCACCGATAAAGAAAAAAGGACGACGGCGACCCCAGAGAGGATGCCAGGTGTTATCGCTCAGATAGCCAATCACAGGCTGCACCAGCATGCCGGTAATCGGCGCTGCCAACCAGAATAAAGCGAGATCATCAGGGTTGGCACCAAGTGTGGCAAATATCCGGCTGGTGTTGGTGTTTTGTAAGGCGAAACCAAACTGAATACCAAAAAAGCCAAAGCTCATGTTCCACAGCTGCCAAAAAGAAAGCCGTGGTTTGTTGATATGTGTGTGCATCGTGATGCGTCCCCGTGTGATGATTTTATTTTAATTGTTAGTTACTGCTTGTTTCATACTAGTTGATAATTTAAACGTATTTATATTTTCTTTAGCGCTAAGGAGTCTGAAATTATTCCATTTTTACTAGCGCATCACACCTATCAATAAAATATTTTTTAAATAGATAATCACACTAAAAAAACAGACTTTCAGTACGTTAGTGCTATTTAAAACCTCAACTTCTCAACCTACGTAAAAATAAAAACAGGCCTCGGATAAGAGACCTGTGGAGACCTGTGAAAAATACAGCAAGCTTCCCGAAAGTTACAAATTTTCGGGAATATTTCAAAGATCAGTTTAGAACTTATAGTTCACACCAGCCAAAATAGTACGACCATATTTAGCGTACTCCAACGGTTGATTTGGTGTTCCCTGATAGGTTTTATAAGCCGCATCAGTTAAGTTACCAACTTGGAAAAATAAGCCCAGATCTTTGTATGTACCTTCATGGAACGTATATTCCAATTGTGCATCAACAATCGTTTCCGGAGCGATGAAGCGCAAGTTACGATTACCGGCAAAATTTTCGATATCACCAACAAATTCAGAACGATAACGACCACCGATACGCGCTGAGAAACCGCCCATTTCATAGTATGCCGTCAAGCTCGCTACTTTCTTTGACATACCTGGTAATGGAATTGCTGCACCAACGTCGAAGGAATTTGACTTTACTACGATAGCACTATCATTGAAACTGGCGCTGGCTTGTACACCAAAACCTTTCAAGGATGGCGTCAACATGTCCAATGGCAAAGAACCAGCGAACTCCAGGCCTTTGATCGTACCGCCCTGTCCATTGTATTGCGATGAGTACAAACCAATATTCGTAATCGCTTTTGTCCCAGGTGTCCACTGAGTAAAGTCATACTGATTTGTTTGATCGTAAATATAGCTTGTCAGTTTTTTGTAATACAAAGCAGCAGAAAAATACGCTTTCTTAGCAAAATATTTCTCATACGACAAATCAATTGCATTCGCACGCCATGGATCAAGTTTAGGATTACCACCACTACCGCTTGGCAAATTAGTAGCAGTGCTGACGTTAAAATTGAAACCTGCATTAAGATCTTCAAGGCGTGGTCGAGCAACCTGCTTAGCAGCAGCAAATCGCACCAACTGATCGTTTGGTAACTCAAACACCAAATTCATCTGTGGCAAAATATCCGTGTAGCTCTTACCTACAGTAAATGGCGTTACTGCACTATTAAATCCAACGACACCTGTAGAGGACTGATCGGTATTTTGTACTTGCAAGCCAACGTTGCCGCGCACATTAACAGAAGGACTTAACTGATGATCTAAATTTGCCTTGAAGAAACTGGTTGTAACTTTTTCTGTGACACCCCACTGTGCCGCCACATTCATAGGATCGGCTGGATTTGGAGTGAATGGGTTAAAGTACTTTGCCATAATTCCAGGCACATTAAACGACGGAATGACGCCTGTGCCAGAAAATCCAAGATCAGCTGGTGCGTATAACAAATCAGAAGAAATAGGCGTGCCATTCGGTGCGATCAGCGTTTGTGGACCTTGCAGATTGCTATGGTTTTTCGTGTGCTCAGAATAATCTGCCCCAATATTGAAGTCAGAAATCCAGTCACCAATAGACTTTGGCGCATTGATGGTTGCGACTAGCTTGATTCCTTTCATTGTGTCGTCGGTATGCGGAGCATGCCCCCAACCTTCACCATAAATAGTGTTATTCAAATATAAGGTTGCAGGATTACTGTAATTAAATCCACCATTCATCGTCGGAAAACCACCGGTTGCCCAGTTGACGTTGGACGTATCAAGTGCAGCGCCGCGTGTTGCAGATATCAACTGAGTATTCATCTCGTGATAGTTTTCATCGCGTACCGCTTTGGAGTAATTCAGATCGGCCAGCAACTTCCAGCCATCGAACTTCATGCTGGTACCCCATCCGAGGGATTTAATGGAGTCATGGCGATCATTGTATTCGCCACGCACCAATGGGTATACACCTGTCAGCGTTCCACCATTGAGAACACCGTTAGACACATTGTAGTTAGTGAAAACTGGGTTCGGATTGCCAGAACCACCCCAACTCAGGTTTTCTTCCCACTGGTTAGCGGTAGTTTCTTCATGGAATTTTGAATAAAACAAATCGACTTTACTTGTGAAGTCTTTATTTGGTTTCCATTCCAATGTACTGACTAAACCATCACGATTGGTCTTACCACTGGTCGCCAGCGACTTAATACCATTCATTTCAGAAACACCTGCCGGCGTGCCTGGCAACTGACCAACGGCCCAAGGTTCATACAAACCAGTTTCATGATCGTTGCGTGGAGATTGCAAGTGTGCCACGCCAAATTGGAAACCAATCGTGCGATTGGCAAACTGGTCAATATAGTTAAAGCTAAAGCGATTGCCTTTATCGGAAGCATTAGCAATCGGCCCCAGAGAATTTTTTTCCCCACGTACATTCAAAGAAATTGTGCGGCCAGGAAAAGCCAGTGGATCAAACGTTTGCATGTCGATAGTACCTGACAGTCCCTGATCAACAAGTCCTGCATCAGGTGTCTTGTATACGACAACCGCACCAAAGAGCTCTGCTGGATACTGATCAAATTCTGCTGCACGGTTATCACCGGTACTCGCTTGTGAACGACCATTTAATGTCGTCGTTGCAAAGTCTGGAGACAGCCCACGAATACTAATTGCCTGAGCGCGTCCAGCGACACGTTGAGCTGCCAGACCAGGCAAGCGAGCAATCGACTCTGCGATACTTTGATCAGGAAGTTGACCAATGTCTTCAGCAGAAATGGCCTCTACTAGTGAAGTTGAATCACGTTTCAGAGAAATGGCATTCTCAATTCCACTTCGAATACCTGTCACCACCACGGTATTCGCCTGGGTTTCTTGCGCTTGCGCAAGATCAGCCAGACCAAAAACTAATACTGCACATCCAGCAGCTACTGGACTCAATTTAAAACTACGACGTTTTGGAGTCTGACTCTGAACGCCCTTCTGCACAGATTGTTTCATTAATGTCCCCTCATCCTTTTTAATATAACTTTTACCCGCGGAGCAATACTACTTGTTCTTAAATTTTTTATTTAATTTCCAAGACTCCGTGAAATATTTTGTACTAAAACTAGATTTTGTGTCAAACAAAGACTACAAAAAACCACGTAATAATCACGGACATTTGAACGAAAATTCCTAAAATTGGCCAATTCGTTGGATTTAACCCACAAAATAGAAATTCAAATGTAGCTAGACTACTTTTGTAGTTTAACTACTTAACTTGATAATTTAAGTACTTAGGGTAGAAATGATGAAAAGGATGGGGGAATTACGGGGTAAGCTGATTTAGGTAGCAAAATAATCAAATCTCGCGCGCCTATGATATATTCGAGAGGAGGATCATTTCAGCATGTGGACCACAGACATAAGATAACAAAGCTGGCGGACCTGATCGATTAGCTCGCCGTTACAGTCAATACACTCCTCTCAAATGACTATTGAGGCTCTCAATGTCGTTTTAGAGCTAAAAATATCCGATAAAACACTATACGGTACCAAAAATCTATTACTTTAGGACATATCAAAGTCCTGTTAAGCCTATCAATGAAAGTTACAATGAATCACAAATTAAGTATCGATGAATACGATGCCCTTGAGCAAATCAGCAAATTACCGAAAAATGTCAAACCTAACGCCTGCATCGGGCGTAATACCAAGCGTTTGTCAGGAATTAAACTGGTTACCTTCCGCAAAGATGGCAGTTTGGAGCTCACCGAAACAGGACGCCAAGTTTTATTTATCAAGCAATGCATTGATGGCCTGCGCGCTATCGCAAACGATGGCGATGCGCCACTTTCAGGACCTGTTGCAACGTTTCTCGGCAAAAAAGGCCACGTAGAAATCAATCCTGAAACAGGAAAAACAGAAATCAGTGTCCGCGGACGTGAATGTCTGGCAGATATTGATATGAACACCAAAAGCATCTGATAGAACATCCATCAATCACAGCTAAACAGTTGATATAGCGGAACCAGTCTCCGGTTCCGCCAATGTAAACACCGGTGTTATGAGGTTGACGAGCTTTGCGCTACGCGATGTGACCACCCACAAGCCCCCATCACCCCAAACAGCGCCAACAACAAGATACCCCAATTGCCCCACACAATATACGGCGTCGCCCCGCCATACCCCTGCACACTCGCCTGCAAGGTCCCACGCTGAAGATTTGGTAATTGCGCCTGAATCTGCGCATGCGTATCGATGATCACTGTAGAGCCAGTATTGGTCGCCCCGAGCCACGGACGTCCGGTTTCTAAGACGCGCATTTGCGCGAACTGTAAATGCTGCGGCATAGCGACTGAATCGCCATACCATGCAAGATTTGAGGCATTGAGCAAAATGCTTGCAACAGGCTGCCCTGACGACATCTGGTGCTCTAACTGTGATGCTATTTCTTCGCCAAAAAGGCTTTCATAGCAAATATCGGGCATGACAAATTGATCTTTGACTGCCATCGGTGGCTGCAAGATACCCGCAGTAGCTAAGTCGCCCATCGGGATTTGCATCAACCGCACAAACCACCGGAAGCCAAATGGAATAAATTCACCAAAAGGAACCAGATGATGTTTGTCATAGCGATAGGCCTGACTAGCATGCTGCGCAGAGAAGCCGAGCAAGCTATTCGTATAACGTTCTGGGCCATCTTGTATCACCAGTCCCAGTAACAACGCACTATGCGTTTGTTGGGCAAATGCATTCAGGCGCGGCAAAAAGTCTTGCGGCAAAGCCGAAGTCACAATCGGAAAAGCTGTCTCTGGCGTCACGATCAGATCCGCTGGAGCAGCCGTCAGCATGTCTCGATAGAGGAGTAGAGACTCATTCAGATGGGCAGGATCAAACTTCATATCCTGCTCGACGTTCCCTTGTAAGAGGCGAACGCTAAGAGGTTTGCCAGTCGGATGCGTCCACTGAACGATTTGCAACAGCGCACCCGCTCCGCCTATGGATAGGGTCAACGTTGCGGCAACGATCAGTCGCGTCCGACTGTATGCAGAAATAGCCAACCAAGCGACGATGCCTGACAATACTGCCGACAACAAACTGAGTCCATAGACGCCCACGACTGGCGCGAAACCGGCCAGAACGGTATTTGTGTAGGCATATCCGGCAATCGACCATGGAAAACCAGTCAGCACCCAACCACGCAACCACTCATTCAACATCCACAGCCCAGGAAAAACGACCACTAAAAGCGTTGCTTCTGACAATTGCCAGTGACGTTGCATCCACAGCCCTACAGCCGTTGAGAGCGCGGCATACGCCGCGAGCCCAGTACATAGCAGCGCCAGCGCAGCGACGGCAAGTGGTATCGGTAAGCCACCGTAACGCACCATGGCAATCAGTAGCCAGCTCGTACAAGCGAATAGCCATGAAAAACTATACGCCCAGGCAAGCCATGCAGCACGGCGCGGTACCTCTTTGATCTGTGGTTGAGCCAATTGGGAGAACAGCAAGGCCATGCCAAAGATCTGGAGTGGCCATAGCCCAAAAGGTGCAAATGAAAAAACCGTCAGACTCCCTGCCACGAGCATGAGCACAAACGTTTGCCAGTAAGACATGCGCGCCAACAAATTCGGCAGCATGCCTGTCTTACCGCGACTAGGGCTGCTCATCCACGGTGGTCCAAGGTCGTTGCTCTACTTGCAAAATATGTACTTGACGGGCATCGGCACGTAACACTTCAAAATGCAAAGGGCCGATCTGAAATTCGTCACCCTTATGAGGGACTTCACCTAAATGACGGGAGACAAACGCCCCAATTGTTTCGGTTTCATTGCCAGGCAGACTGACACCAAGCACATCATTAAACTGTTCCAGATCAGTTAATCCTTTGACCCGCCAGCGTTTGCCGTTGCCTTTGTTTTCGAGGGCAAAAATATTGTCTTCTTCTTCGTCGAAGTCGTATTCGTCGTCGATATCACCGACAATTTGTTCCAACACGTCTTCAATCGTGATCAGACCGGCGATACCGCCGTATTCATCCACCACCATGGCGATGTGATTACGGTTAGCACGAAAATCGCGCAAGAGCACGTTTAATCGCTTGGATTCAGGGATGTAGATCACAGGACGCAGCATCTCTCTGACTTCAAACGCTTCTTCTGCATAATAACGCAACAAATCCTTGGCCAACAGTATGCCCACCACTCGGTCAGGGTCACCATCGATTGCCGGAAAACGGGAATGCGCCGTCGACAATACCTGGGGCATCCATTCTTCAATCGGGGTAGAAATATCGACAGCGTCCATTTGCGAACGGGGGATCATGATGTCACGCGCAGCGAGATCGGATACCTGAAACACGCCCTCGATCATGGCGAGTGCGTCAGCATCAATGAGGTTGCGTTCCTGGGCATCGGTTAAGACTTCTAACAGTTCTGCACGATTTTCTGGTTCAGGAGAAATGAAGGCGGTCAGTCGTTCAAATAAAGACCTGTGGGGTTTAAGGTCAGTCGATCTGACCTTACTAGAGTGCTCTTGCATAGGAGGCGTGGCGCCGTTGTTTCAATCCTACAGAATACAACAAAAAGGAGACTTTCCCAAATTTTCACGGATCACGGTTGTTGCAACGACATCAACAAGCGTCAACATGTCATACGGGGGTCACATTTTGGGTCTTGGGGCGACTTGATGATGATGCAGTCACCCTACGACTGACGTGTCTTCAACAATCCTCAGAGCAACTCTTCAGAATCGTGAAATTTAGAGTAATGCAAATGTGGCACCGATCCCTGCTGCGTCATGATGTCAACGTAACGATGATTCCAGCGAACCAGTTCAATCGGGTAATGCTTGATACCGCGCTGATTCTGGTTAGTCGTTTCGTCGATGCCTTCTACCGTCAAAATCAACGAACTATTTCCTGCCATGTCCTCAGGCGTCAATCCATATAACGGGCTACTCTCATCGATGACATGAATCAACGTCCAGCCCAGAATAAATAAGGGATGTTGTTCACGCTCGAGTTTCAGGTCATAGATTTTACGGAACTTGCCCATTGTGGTAGTGGCTTCCTGACGCATCAGGTGTAACTTGGCCGAGGCTTCACTGATTAGATTCAGACGTTCGTTGGCCATCCGTATTAATAACAATCGGCGGCCATCGGCAACATGGCTGACCGGATGTTCTGCAAACACGATACTGGAGCGAGGTCTGGAAAATCGGGCAAAGATCATCCCCGTCGTAATCGCAACACTGCCCATGCCGACAAAAATTTCAATGCTGGCAATCATATGCGCGTAGACAGTGAGCGGATGCATATCGCCATAACCCACTGTGGCAAGTGTTTCTACACTGAAGAAATACGCCCCCAGAAAATTATCCGGTTGCATATTGGCAATGGAACCTGGCGCGAGCATATACAAACTGGCGAATATCAGATTAAAAACAACAAAAATAATTCCGAGCGTGGCAAAAAATAATGGCCAGCTAAACGTCATTGCATAGAAATAAATGTCCTGCCAGAAATGGCTATCCATGCCAAAGGCAACAACTTCGCGGTCGCCCATCGCAATCCGGCGACCGTGTTGGTGGTGTTTGGAGAATAATTTCATCGCAAGGTAAGATTCACTGATAAGGGTTACTCAAACCCAGTCCTGCCAGAATTTCTATTTCAAGTGCTTCCATTTCATCCGCTTCCTCATCGGTCTCATGGTCGTAACCTTGCGCGTGCAACACCCCATGGACGATCAAATGCTGCGTGTGTTCAAGTACTGTCTTTTTTTGTTCTTCCGCTTCTCTTTGTAAGACATCGGTACACAAAATGATATCCGCCTGCGTCACTTCCGCATCTTCATCTTCCGTGTAGGCAAATGTCAATACGTTCGTGGCATAGTCTTTACCACGGTAATCGTGATTCAGAACCTGCCCCTCAGCCGCGTCAACAAAGCGCAGTGTCAGTTCTGCCGGAAAATACAAGGCCGCCTGTACCGTTTTACGCAGCAAGGGACGCGGCAACAGTTCTTGCAGACGCGGATCAGCGTATTGAACGGATAAGTTTAATTTATGTTTAGGATTACTTTTTTCTGCCATGATGAGCTGAACTTAATGATGTTGCGTTTTTTAACATGCCAATCGCAGCACTGTTTGCGTGTGCGCTTGCATTGGCGGACTCATAGGCGTCGACAATACGGCCCACCAGCGGATGGCGCACTACGTCAACACTGGTGAACTGCGTGAAGGCAATACCGCGCACGTCATGTAAGACCTGACACGCATCGATCAGACCGCTCTTTTGTCCGCGTTGCAAATCGATTTGCGTAACGTCACCGGTGATCACCGCTTTGCTACCAAAACCAATTCTCGTGAGGAACATTTTCATTTGTTCTGGCGTGGTATTTTGTGCCTCGTCTAAAATGACAAACGCATGGTTTAGAGTGCGACCACGCATATAGGCCAGTGGGGCAATTTCGATCACCTGCTTTTCAAACATTTTTTGCGTGCGATCAAAGCCTAGCAGGTCATACAGCGCGTCATACAAAGGACGCAAATACGGATCGACCTTCTGCGCCAGATCACCTGGCAAAAAACCAAGGCGCTCGCCTGCTTCAACAGCAGGTCGTGTCAGGATAATACGCTTGACCGCATCACGCTCTAATGCATCCACCGCGCAAGCCACGGCAAGGTAGGTTTTACCAGTACCGGCAGGGCCAATACCGAATGTAATGTCATGTTCGACGATCGCATTGAGGTAATGATTTTGATGCGGCGTACGGCCACGCAAATCGCTACGGCGGGTCTTGAGAACTGGACTCTCCAGCGAGGCAATGACTGGCAAATCTTCATCGTCTTTCACTTCGTCTGAAGCGCATTCAACGATAGGCGTTTCATGTATCGTCGGATGCTTAAAACTCTGCTTCGCTTTTTGTTCCACCAGCGCTAACTGCACTTCATCAATTGAAATGGCTTTTTTTGCGAGTGGATAAAAATGCGCTAATAATTCCAGCGCCTGTTCTGCATTGTGTCCACTGATGATAAATTTTTCACCCCGCCGGAAAATCGTGACATCTAATGCCGCCGAAATCTGGCGTAAATTTTCATCCAGCGGCCCGCACAAATTCGCCAGACGCGTGTTGTCTGGAGGTTCAGGAATAAAATAAGAAACGGGCACCGGAGTTTTAGCCATTATGCAGTCACACTCTCTTGGACTAATTCACCGCGCAAGGAATAATTATAGGATTCAGTAATCACTGTGTTCACTAGGGTTCCGATCAATTCTTTACCGCCCGCAAAATTGACGACACGGTTGTTCTCTGTACGACCTTGTAATTCATCTGGATTTTTGACGGAAGGACCATCGACCAGAATACGCTGAACCGTACCAATCATCGCATTGCTATATTTTTTGGTATTGGCATCAATCACCGCCTGCAAGGTTTGCAGACGACGTAATTTCAATTCGGCCGGTGTGTCGTCTTCGAGATTCGCTGCCGGCGTCCCTGGACGTGGACTAAAGATAAAACTAAAACTATTATCAAAGCCGACATCATCAATGAGCTTCATCAAGGCATCAAAATCTTCATCGGTCTCACCTGGAAAACCAACGATAAAGTCAGACGACACAGACATATCTGGACGCACTTTCTTGAGGCGACGGAGGACAGACTTGTATTCAATCGCGGTGTAGCCACGTTTCATGGCCGATAAAATGCGATCAGAGCCATGTTGCGCAGGCAGATACAAATGATTTACCAGCTTTGGCACCTTCGCGTAGCAATCGATCAGACGCTGCGTGAACTCTTTTGGATGACTAGTCACAAAGCGGATACGTTCGATTTCCGGAAACTCTGCGACGTATTCAATCAATAAAGCAAAGTCGGCAATCTCGCCGTCTTCCATCACGCCACGATAGGCGTTCACGTTTTGACCTAACAAACTGATCTCTTTAACACCCTGTGCTGCTAATCCGGCGATTTCTGCCAATACGTCTTCAAAGCGACGCGAGACTTCTTCACCGCGCGTATAAGGAACGACGCAGTAACTGCAATACTTGCTGCACCCTTCCATGATAGAGACATAGGCGGTCGCACCATCGACTTTTGCCGGTGGCATATGATCGAATTTTTCGATTTCAGGGAAACTGATATCGACTTGTGAACGACCGGAAGTACGGCGGGCATCAATCAACTGCGGTAACCGGTGCAAAGTTTGCGGTCCAAACACAACATCAACGTAAGGTGCACGTTTGATGATCGCTTCACCTTCTTGCGAAGCAACACATCCACCCACACCGATCAGCATTTCTGGACGCTTACGCTTTAATTCACGTAGACGCCCCAGATCCGAAAAGACTTTTTCAGACGCTTTTTCACGCACACTGCAGGTGTTGAGCAACACAATATCCGCATCTTCAGGCGTATCGGTTTTAATCAATCCTTCGGCGACATTCAATATATCTGCCATTTTGTCTGAGTCATACTCATTCATCTGGCAACCAAAGGTTTTAATAAAGACTTTTTTTTGCATTATTTCTTCTAAAGTAAAAACGATAACAGCGAGGACTTATTCCGTGGGGACGATGCGCTGAGGCAATATTCATAAGCCCTCAAAGCTGAGAACAATCTGTTCAATGTTTCAATGGTTAACTGGTTTAGTTCGAGGTTGGCAGCTTTTTGGCCATTTCTGATTGTATCAAAATCCAGACTTTATCAATGTCGTTAAATACATTAACGGTGTAATTGACGACCAGACTGTTCGACGTCACGCTTGAGGGCACCACAATCAAGTTGGTCACGGAATAAATACGCGACGATACCGCCAGATGACGTTGCACACCATCCATCGTAATCACGTTCGGATAATTTGACATGTTGAGAACACCACGCTTTGCCTGCGGTGGAAATTGTCGATCAGCGACCACTTGGGCAAAAACAGATGTCGCTACCAAGCACAACATCACTAGCATGCTCAAACGATACAAAATCTTTGCTATAGACATCGTGCCTCCTCCGCATTTAGCATATCAAAAAAATCAACGAAATCAATTACTTAAAGTCGACTAACAGAATCCACCAAGCCTATAATTTTAACACAGACCAGTACGGGCTTGAGCAAACAGCCCTGTCATCCGACGAAAGACCCGAAATCTGGGATAATGGCGAAAAAATTTGATGGAATACTGATGCACACCCGCTCTCCACGCGCAGAAAAACGTGACTTTGACACCCGCCACTTCCGCAGTGCGCTCTCGCAGTTTGCGACAGGCGTCACGGTAATTACCACCCGACTCGCCGACGGTCAGTTTTTGGGCTTAACCGCAAGCTCGTTCAACTCTGTCTCACTGGAGCCACCACTGGTGCTGTGGAGTCTCGGTAACGCTGCGAGCAGTATGCCGGTATTCACAGGCAACTCCCATTACGTCGTGAATGTGCTTTCTGCAGAACAAGCTTGGTTAGCAGAACAATTTGCCAGCCGCAAAAAAGACCGTTTTGAAGGTGTTGACTATACGCTCTCTCGTACAGGCCACCCTATCCTCAAGGGCGCATCGGCGTGGTTTGAATGCCACAATCGTAGTCGCTACCCGGAAGGCGATCATGTTATTTTTGTTGGCGAAGTTGAGCATTGTGAATTTACAGCACAGCCCCCTTTGATCTATCATGGCGGGCAATTTGTTGCAACAACGTCAAAATAATTCTCTCCATGCTCACTTCTGATTTGGTCGGCTACTGCGCCGCCAGCTTGACTACCTCTGCTTTCATCCCCCAAGCCTTAATGACATGGCGCGTCAAACGCGCCGAAGGCGTATCGCTGAGCATGTACATTATTTTTATTGCCGGCATTCTGATGTGGATGACCTACGGTATCCTGCTGCAAGCATGGCCCGTCATTATTGCCAATATCGTCACACTGATACTGGCATCATTTATTCTGGCCATGAAAGTGATTTATAAGTAAATCGCGTTTCAGGGCGCAAGCCAGAGCTTGAGGCAACCACTGGAATTTAGATTTGCGATTTATTCCTACTGCTGGAGTTGGTGTTGGTGTTGGTGTTGGTCTTGGTTTTGTACGCTTGAGACAACGCAATTTGCGCGTCACAGAAAATGGATCAGAAAGTGTTTTTGTCTGAGCAAAGCGAATTTAAACACTTTCCCGTTTTTTGGGATGCGTAACTTGTGCCAACACACAGTGCGACGTCCGAAAAACAAAGTCTGCGGAGCGTTTCTTTGGTCACCCGAAGTGCAATCTAATAAATTAACAAGAAAAAACAGCCGATTCCTGATGCGATCAGGAACCCAACATCCTCTGCAACACATCCCGAGAGTCAAACGCAGCACGTCGCAAGCGATCATTCACCCCTTGCCAATCCTTCTCTTGGGGCAATGCCTCCACCAGAATCACATCGGCATCCGCATGATCCAGTTCACGCAATCCCGCATATAAGTCATGGGCATAACCTGCCGGATCAGCCGGAAGATGACGCCAGGCATCAGCATGAATAGCTGGATGCGCCTGATAACTCATTAAGGCCAGACGTTTGCCTTTTGCCTGCAATTGATGAACGACGTCATCGAGCTCAGCGACAGCCACCTGAACCACTGGCGTATGCGGCGCATAGTGTGCATCGAGTGTGCCTGAGGCGCGTGGTGCCGCCGCATCGGGACTTGCTGGCGTAATACCAAGTACGGCTGATAGTTGATCTGCAGTGATGTGTCCTGGACGTAGCAACACTGGGCCATGAGTCGCAAGGCGACTCAGATCAAGGATCGTGGATTCAATACCCACCTCACTCTGACCACCATCAAGTACATACGCGATAGGGCCACCAACTTGCACTTCTTGTTCAAACTCTTCAATCACGTGTGCCGCCATCGTTGGGCTCACGTGACCAAACTTATTGGCTGATGGCGCAGCAACACCGCCTTTGCCATGTTTAAAAGCACGCAATAAGGCCATCGCCACAGGATGTGAAGGACAGCGAATGCCCACGGTATCCTGCCCGCCTGACACTGCATCAGGGATGTGATCGGCACGCTTCAAAATGAAAGTCAGTGGACCCGGCCAAAATGCAGCGATGAGTTTTTCTGCCTCAACCGGAATCTCTTTAGCCCAGTAGCTGATGTCAGCCTCAGGCGCAATATGGACAATCACTGGATGATTGGACGGCCTCCCTTTGGCAGCATAAATGCTGGCAACGGCCTGCGGATTTTCGGCGTCAGCACCAAGGCCGTAGACAGTTTCAGTCGGGAAAGCGACCAGCTTACCCTCTTCCAGTGCCTGCGCGGCTGCTGTGATTTGCGCAGCCGTATTCAAATGACCAGCAACCGACATTATGCTTGCTCCGGCGCCGCAATTCCAAGGATCGCACATGCTTTTGCCAACGCTGTTTGCGCTTCTGACATGGTGCCAGCAACAAACGTGATATGGCCCATTTTGCGGGCGCGACGCGCTTCTGATTTACCGTATAAATGCAGATGAGCACCAGGGATGGCCATGATCTGATCCCAGCCTGGCTCACGCATGAGCTCTTTTCCTGTTGATGCCTCTATTTCAAACCAAACATCACCGAGAATATTGAGCATGGCTGCTGCGGAGTGCTGACGTACATCGCCCAACGGTAGCTGCGCGAGTGCGCGGACTTGTTGCTCAAACTGGCTCGTCACGCAGGCGTCAATCGTGTAGTGACCGCTATTATGTGGACGCGGTGCCATTTCATTAACAGCCAATGTGCCGTCTTCAAGAATAAAAAATTCGATGCATAACACGCCGACGTAGCCAAGCTCGGCAATGATATCAAGTGCTGCAGATTGCGCTTTTTTTGCAATTTCTGGCGATACATTCGGACTTGGTGCGAGCGTCGTGAATAAAATACCGTCACG
This sequence comes from Undibacterium sp. RuRC25W, assembly GCF_049339825.1. Taxonomy (NCBI): domain Bacteria; kingdom Pseudomonadati; phylum Pseudomonadota; class Betaproteobacteria; order Burkholderiales; family Oxalobacteraceae; genus Undibacterium; species Undibacterium sp. RuRC25W. The sequence continues at coordinate 24,255 of NZ_JBMPPD010000002.1, forward strand.
ATGAACGTTTTCGGCAATGGGATAGACCACGGCTTGGCCATCGACGCCACGCGCGACCAGTACGGAGACTTCGTAGGCAAGGGGCAACATTTTTTCTAAGACACAATGCTGGCCGTTCATGCTGGCAAAGGCTTGCACCAGTTCTTCGCGGGTACGGACTCTGACCTGCCCTTTGCCGTCGTACCCCATACGTACTGTTTTTAGGATACCAGGCAACAAATCGTCAGGTGCACTCTTGACATCTTTGGGAGTCGCAATACCCCAGTGCGGAGCAGGATATACGCCATTGTTGAGGGCGCAACGAGTAAAGAAGTGCTTTTCAGCAAGGCGATCTTGTGCGATCGACACACATGCGCCTGCCGGTGCAACAAAGCCATCCCGAGCGAAATAATTCAGACTATCTGCGGGCACATTTTCAAATTCGGTCGTGACGCGTGATGCCAGCGTATGCAGAACGCTCATGCCGGCTTCGTCATCGTAATTCGCCTGCACGTGGTGCTCGGCGACTTGTGCCGCCGGACAACCTGCCTCTGGTTCGAGAACGGCCACTTTATAGCCAATTGCCTGCGCAGCATGGGCAAACATGCGACCGAGCTGACCACCACCTAAAATACCGAGGCAGCTATGTGCTGTGTTGGGTAGGAGCGGCTGTCTTGGATGTACTTGTTTGTCGATAGTCATGATGTCAAATTCAGTGTAACAGGTTCAAAATACCTGCCATCTGGAAGGAAAGTAGAGATACTCCCCCCCGTATTGAAAAAAATATGCCAATTATCCAGAATAAATAAAAGATGTTTTTAAATACCCCCCGGAGTATATTTTCGGGGTATGTTTTGAACGTCCTCTGTTTTTTGGATTTATTGTTATGATTCAGCTGCCCATATCAGCTTGAATGAGATTACTTCTTATGCCAATTGGCTCAGGGAAGGAGACGCGGTGATGTTAGCGTCCGATCACACTCCCCCTGAACCAACTATTTCAAACTGCTTTTGCCCATCAACATCAGACTGGCAATACCATGTCGCGTGCTACCTGGGTCTGTTTAGCGCGGAAAGCCAGTAACTTCTCGGCCAATGCCTCATCGGTCGTCGCCAGCATCGCAATCGCAGCCAGCGCTGCGTTCGCAGCACCTGCTTCACCAATCGCAAATGTAGCAACTGGGATACCTTTTGGCATCTGTACGATGGACAACAGTGAATCTTCACCGCGCAGATACTTCGATGGTACCGGCACACCAAATACAGGCACGATGGTTTTCGCTGCTATCATCCCTGGCAAGTGAGCTGCACCGCCAGCACCAGCGATAATGGCGCGAATGCCGCGTTCACGGGCTGTTTCAGCAAACTGGAACATCTCATCGGGCATACGATGGGCAGAAACCACTTTGGCTTCAAAGCCAATGCCGAACTCTTTAAGAACTGAGACGGCATGCTGCATCACGTCCCAGTCAGAAGAAGAGCCCATGACCACGCCGACGACTATTTTTTGCTCTTGGGTCATGATTATGCTTTCAGTTTTTCACCAGTCAGACGCTCCAGCGCTTCCTGATATTTAGCTGATGTTTTTTGGATGACGTCTTCTGGCAATGTTGGCGCAGGCGCAGTCTTGTTCCAGCTCGTAATCGTTTCGAGATAGTCACGCACAAACTGCTTGTCAAACGATGGTGGAGAGATACCCGTTGCATACGAATCGGCAGGCCAGAAGCGGGATGAATCCGCCGTCAACACTTCATCCATCAAATGCAATACGCCATTATCGTCGAGGCCGAATTCAAACTTAGTATCAGCGATGATGATACCGCGCGTCGCAGCATACTCGGAGGCTTCGGTATACAACTTGATGCTGATCTCACGGATTTTAGCGGCGAGCTCTGCGCCAATGCGCTGCTCCATGTCAGCAAAGCTGATGTTCTCATCGTGCTCACCCATTTCCGCTTTTGCAGCCGGAGTAAAAATGGGTTCTGGTAACTTGGCTGCCTGTGGCAAATCGGCTGGCAAAGTGATGCCGCAAATGGCACCAGTCGCCTGATAATCTTTCCAGCCAGAGCCGATAATATAACCACGGACTACCGCTTCCACCATAATCGGCTTGAGACGTTTGGCAACCACTGCACGCCCGCGCACTTGCGCTGCTTCTTCAGGGGCAACAACACTCTCAGGTGCAATACCAGTGAGATGATTTGGTACGATGTGACCCAATTTTTCAAACCAGAAATTCGCCATCTGGTTCAGAACGCGACCTTTTTCAGGGATGGGTTCTGACATGATGACATCGAACGCGGATAAGCGATCGCTAGTTACGATAAGCAATTTATCATCGCCAACAGCGTAGTTATCGCGCACCTTGCCACGACCTAACAATGGCAAAGAATGAAGTGTGGAGTTAATTTGGGTAGTCATGATTTTTCAATACTCTTTAGTGCTGCTGATGAATGCTGCCAATAAATGTTACCTAATGCGTTATCTAAAACGCGATCTAAAACGTTGCCTAAAATAATATCTAAACACGTTTTCTCGACGTTGACACACCGTTTTTTTTACATCGGCGGCTCATCAATGCTGCAAATTTGATAATGCAAAATTACATCTGCAAAAATGCTCAGGGCGCATTTTCTGCGCCCTGAGGTTACACAACAGCTTAGTTGACGATCTGCGACAACGCGCCTTTTTTGTACTGCTCGGCGACTTTTTCCAGCGACATCGGTTTGATCTTCGCTGCCTGACCTTCGCAACCGAACGACAGGTAACGTGCCTTGCAGACCAGTTTAGCCGCTTCACGCGCTGGCTTTAAGTAATCACGTGGATCAAACTTACCCGGATTTTCAAACATGTAACGACGGATCGCGCCGGTCATTGCCAAACGAATGTCTGTATCGATGTTGATTTTACGTACGCCATTCTGAATACCGATGACGATTTCTTCAACAGGCACGCCATACGTTTCTTTCATATCGCCACCAAACTGACGAATCTCTTCGAGCAATTCTTGCGGTACGGACGAAGAACCATGCATCACCAAGTGGGTGTTAGGAATACGTGCGTGGATTTCTTTGATACGATCGATCGCCAAAATATCGCCGGTTGGCTTGCGGGAGAACTTGTAAGCACCGTGAGATGTACCGATCGCAATCGCCAGCGCATCACATTGTGTTTGTTTAACGAAATCAGCTGCTTGCTGTACATCGGTGAGCAACTGTTCACGCGTCATTTTACCGTCTGCACCGTGACCGTCTTCTTTGTCGCCCATCATGGTTTCCAAAGAACCGAGAACACCGAGTTCGGCTTCGACTGTCACACCGATAGAGTGAGAGAATTTAACCACTTCACGTGATACTTCTACGTTATATTCGTAGCTGGCAACACTCTTACCATCTTCCATCAAAGAGCCATCCATCATCACGGAAGTGAAGCCGGATTTAATCGCAGCCATACATACCGCTGGAGACTGGCCGTGATCCTGATGCATAACCACTGGAATATGTGGGTAAGCTTCAACTGCAGCTTCAATCAGATGACGCAGGAATGCTTCACCAGCATACTTACGTGCACCAGCAGACGCTTGCATAATGACTGGCGCGCCGACTTCATTCGCGGCTTCCATAATCGCAGTCACTTGTTCCAGATTATTGACATTAAACGCTGGCAAACCATAGCCGTTTTCAGCAGCATGGTCCAGCAATTGACGCATCGATACGAGAGGCATATTAAACTCCAGAAGTACTATTAAAAATCTTTACACGCAAGCCTGATCTGGCTGACATCACCGCAGCATCAGATCAACATAAAACCAGCATCAAGCTTACGACTGATATTCACCCACTTTGACGATCTTCATGGCGTTGGTACCGCCCACTTGTCCCATCGGCTCGCCCCAGGTCACGACAATCATGTCACCATTGGTGACGACGCCGTTGTCGACCAACACTGTTTCTGCTGATTTCAGCACCGTATCGCGGTCTGAGGAATAAGGCAATGTGAACGTACGGACATTGCGATACAGCGCAGCTTTACGTTGTGTCGCCACGCTTGGTGTCAACGCGAACAGCGGGATATTGATACTGTGGCGGCTCATCCATAACGCCGTTGAACCAGACTCGGTCAATGCCACAATCGCTTTCACGCCCAGATGATGCGCGGTGAACAATGCACCGTAAGCAATGGACTGGTCAATCCGCGTGAAGGTCACATTCAGAAAATCCGCATCGAGCTTATATTCCTGAAATTTCTCAGCTTCGAGGCAAATTGCCGACATCGCTTCAACAGTCTCGACGGGATATTTACCAGAAGCCGTCTCAGCGGATGTCATGACCGCATCAGTCCCATCAAGCACCGCATTAGCGACGTCAGATACTTCCGCACGGGTTGGTACCGCATTGACAATCATCGACTCCATCATTTGCGTCGCGGTGATTGCCAGTTTGTTTGATTCACGCGCCATTTTGATCATGCGCTTTTGCAACGCTGGCACAGCCGCGTTGCCCACTTCTACCGCCAGATCGCCACGCGCCACCATAATGCCGTCGGAGGCATCGAGGATTTCCTGCAACACAGGAATCGCTTCTGCACGCTCGATCTTGGCGATCATCATCGGCTTGTGGTTATACGCTTCACCAGCAATATTGGCTAACTGGCGCGCCATTTCCATATCGGTCGCATTTTTCGGAAACGATACCGCGACGTAATCTGCCTGAAAAGACATCGCTGTTTTGATGTCCTCCATATCTTTAGCTGTCAACGCAGGCGCGGTTAAGCCACCGCCCTGACGGTTAATTCCTTTGTTGTTCGACAGCTCACCACCGATTTTAACGACAGTGTGAATTTCATTGCCAACGATACGCTCAACGATCAGCACGATCAGACCATCATTGAGCAACAGTACATCACCAACTTTGACGTCACGCGGCAAGGCTTTGTAATCCAAACCAACACGTTCTTGATTCCCTAACGCACAATCGGAATCGAGAATAAATTTATCGCCGTTTTCGATCTGAATACGGGTATTTTCAAACTTGCCGATGCGGATTTTAGGACCTTGCAAATCCGCCATAATCGCCACTTCACGACCGCAGTCAGACGCAGCCTGACGTACCATGTTGGCGCGATCGATATGATCTTGCGCCTTGCCATGAGAGAAATTCAGACGCACCACGTTGACGCCCGCACGTATCATCCGTTGAAGGGTCTCAACGTCGTTAGAAGCGGGGCCTATAGTGGCAACAATCTTAGTGGCACGTAACATCTGGTCTCCTGAATGATGATGAATAGCTTGATGCACTGACTGACGAACTTATTTTTTTCGGTTATTTTGCTGCTCTTTGCAGCAAAATTTCTACCGCTGGCAGTGTTTTACCTTCCAAGAACTCTAGGAATGCACCACCACCAGTAGAGATATAACCAACGCGATCAGCGATATCATATTTTGCAATCGCTGCCAGCGTATCACCACCACCGGCAATCGAAAAGCCTGTTGAGCCAGCAATCGCCTGCGCCAGTACTTTGGTGCCGTTGCCAAACTGATCGAATTCAAATACGCCAACTGGGCCATTCCAGACAATGGTGCCTGCAGTTTTAATTTGCTCCGCCAGCAGCGCTGCTGTCGCAGGACCGATATCGAGGATCATGTCATCGTCCGCTACATCAGCCACGGCTTTGACAGTAGCCACCGCGGTTGGCGAGAACTCTTTTGCACACACTACATCAGTCGGGATAGGAACGGAGGCGCCGCGTTTTGCCATCATGTCGATGATTGCTTTGGCTTCGTCAACCAGATCCGCTTCTGCCAAGGATTTACCGATTTTCAGGCCGGATGCCAGCATGAACGTGTTGGCAATGCCGCCACCGACGATCAGGTTGTCGACTTTATCTGCCAACGATTTCAAAATCGTCAGTTTGCTCGATACTTTTGAGCCAGCGACAATCGCCACCAATGGACGCGCTGGCTGCCCCAGTGCTTTACCTAATGCATCAAGTTCTGCGGATAACAAAGGTCCTGCGCAAACCACTGGCGCAAATTTAGCGATACCGTGAGTTGTTGCCTCTGCACGGTGGGCAGTACCAAATGCGTCGTTTACATAAACGTCACACAATGCAGCCAATTTTTGGGCTAAGGCATCGTCATTTTTCTTTTCACCTTTGTTGACGCGGCAGTTTTCGAGCAATGCCACTTGGCCAGGTGCAATATCAACACCGTCAATCCAATTTTGCTTCAACGCAACAGTAAGTCCTAACAACTCAGATAAACGGGCCGCAACAGGAGCCAAGCTGTCTTCTGGTTTGAAATCGCCTTCAGTCGGACGTCCAAGATGGGAAGTCACCATCACCGCTGCACCTGCTTGCAATGCCTGCTGAATCGCCGGTACTGAAGCGCGAATACGCGTATCTTCCGTAATATTGCCTTGGTCATCCTGAGGAACATTAAGATCGGCACGAATAAAAACACGTTTGCCTTGAAGCTGATTGCCTGCGATCAGGTCGCTGAGTCGGTTGAATTGCATCGTGATAGAAAGAGATTTTGCGTGGTTGAAGGAATAACAGCAATCCCGTCCTGGAGTTTAAAAAATAAACAAATAACAAGCCGGACATCAGCATTGTTCAGGGATAGGATTAAAGCGCCAAAACCGCTATTTTACCAAAGCCCCCAGCCGACACCACAGAGTTTTGTATGTGATTTTGCGCCGATGGGCAAGAAATGGCAGGATACCAGTTGAAAAGTATCAATGTAGCAACAATTTACGCAAAAAGCATGCAATAGGAGATACAAAGATTTGCCGCTTGATTTCTCAAGGCATTCATTGAACTTATGAAAACAATCGTAAGCACGTAAATACCACCATGCCAAAAATAATGGTGTGCAACATATTCTTTCTTAGTTGGAAAAAGAGCGTTGCCGCTATCCCAGCAACGAGCTTAGGATTATGCCAACTAAAATCCCACTGATCCGCCCCACTTGGATACATTAAAAAGTCCGGCAGAATAATCGCTGCTAATGCACACGCAGGTGCATAACGGAGCGCCTCCTGAACACGTTGTGGCAATTGGATGCGGTTGCCAGCGAGCCAAAATCCGCTACGCGCAATAAAAGTGGCCAGCCACAAAGCAGCAATCACGATCCAGATGTCGATATCAGTCATGATTCTGTACTTTCATGGATTGGCGTTTAAAAATGACTTCTTCAAGCGCCATTGCAGTCACAATACCGACAAACACCGCCAGCAGCAGTCCCAATTTGTACGGAAAATGAAAACACATTAGCGCAATCCCGCCTGAGACAATAACCCCGACCAACGCTGCACGATTGATAATCAACGGCAACATCACACAAAGAATCGCCAGCGTCCCAGCGACACCGAGTCCCCAACTCGTCGGTACCTGACTTCCCAAAAAAATACCTATCACTGAGCCGACCTGCCATGCCAGCCAGTTAGGAAAAATTAAGCCCTTTAAGAATGCGAGTTTTCCTTTCATATCTTGCAAATCAGGAAAGCGCTGAATAAACAAGCCAACAGCAACATCACCCGTCATAAAACCAAACAAAGCGCGTTTACGCCATGGCAGATGAGAAAAATGGGGTGCTAAGATCGCAGAAAAAATTACAAAACGCAGATTAACCGCCAATGCCGTAGCAAAAATAACCCACACTGGCGCATGCGCGCCAATCAACGGCAAAGAAGCTAATTGCGCAGAACCACCAAAGACAATAAAGGTCATCCCCAGCGCTTGCGGCAGACTCAGCCCAGCTTTGATCATGGCGACACCGACGACTAACCCCCAAGCGCCAATACCAAACCAGGTGGGAGCACCTAGACGCAACGCCTCTTTGATGGCAGCTTGATCAGATTCAAAAGACATGAAATAGTTGAGGACTTACACAAAACGACACTTCCCGTGCCTCCAGTTGCATACCAACATGTCGTGGGCAAAGCAATGTCGTGCAAATCTTTATTTTATAGACGAGCCGTCTATTTTAACTTTGATTATCAAAGCGCGCTAATCAATGACAGTAAATCAATGACAGTAAATGGCTGGAATCCGTTAAAATCACTGTCTCTCTTTTTGAATTGAAGAAAATGGCGAGCCAGAGCCTGCCAGCACAACGTGCTGGTGCAATCATCCCGTGACCATTTACTTCGCAACAGCATCTATTTTTTACCGGAGTCCGTATGTCAGCTACTCAAAGCACACCATCAGCAAATAACGTTGTCGAACTGCAAGCCAAAGATTTACCGGCACATTGCCCCAATCCGGCCATGCCGCTGTGGTCTTCCCATCCACGCGTCTATCTGGACTTGTCCCATGGTGGCTCTGCTACGTGCTCCTACTGCGGCACTCAGTACAAACTGGCACCGGGCACTGTGATCAAGGGTCACTAATTTAGTCAGTGGCGCGAGATCAGGCGTTCAAATCGAGTCAGCAGAATCAACCAGCTTCCTAACCATGCCCGCAAAAAAGCAATTTAATGGCAGTGCCGAGGACGTCGAAGCCGCATTGTATGATGCACTCAGTCGTGCTGATCTCGATGGATTAATGGCGTTATGGGCAGAGGATGAAGAAATCGTCTGCATTCACCCAGGGGCAACTCGCCAGATTGGTCACGCGGCCATCCGCGCCTCATGGGAAGCCATCTTCGAACGTGGAAGCGTTCATATTCAGGCAACGCAAATCCATGCAACACATAATCTTCTCAGCGCTGTTCACAGTGTGATTGAACAAATCCACCGTCCCAATGAAAACATGCCAGATGTCCATATTCTGGCGACGAACGTCTATGTGAAAACCCCACAGGGATGGCGCATCACCATGCATCATGCTTCTGTAGCTGCGGGTAAAGCACCCATCGACTTATTCAAAGCCAGCGTCCTCCACTGACGGGGTCCTACGCAACAGTGGCATCTGCGGTATCATTCCTCCAGAAGCTGCATACGCTTAGGCATTGATGGACCTCGCCCAAGCAACATGCCGATGCAACACCTAACCATAACGCAAGAATGACATATCAGTCTCCACGTTGGCTCCCAGGGGGGCATCTGCAAACGATTTATCCCGCTTTATGGATCAGCAAACCTGAAGTGGACTTCCGGCGCGAACGCTGGGACACGCCCGACGAGGATTTTATCGACCTCGATTTTATTGATGGCAAGCCTGGCCAGCCGATGGTCGTGCTCTTTCATGGCTTAGAAGGATCAAGCGACAGCCACTATGCTAGGGCCTTCATGGCGGCGTTACAGACACGTGGTTGGTGGGGTGTCATCCCGCATTTCCGGGGCTGCTCCGGCGAATTGAATCAGGCACCGCGCTTCTACCATTCGGGAGACGCTCAAGAAATCGACTGGATTTTACGTCGACTGCATCATCGGCATGTTCAGCAACATCCGCACGCCCATTTTTTTGCTGCAGGTGTTTCTCTTGGTGGTAACGCTCTCTTACGCTGGCTTGGAGAATCTCAGCATCAGGCAGATATCGTCCGTGCCGCTTGCGCGATATCAGCACCACTCGACCTAGCGCAAGGCGGCGCCTCGTTATCGAGCGGCCTGAACATGCTATACACGCGCATGTTTCTGAAGACCTTAAAGCCTAAATGCCTCAGAAAACTAGAACAATTTCCAGGGTTGTTTGACAAAAATCGTTTGCTTGAGGCAAAGAATCTCTATGAGTTCGATAACGTCGTGACTGCGCCGCTGCACGGTTATCTGGATACCGATGACTACTGGCATCGCGCCAGCGCCCGGCACGTCTTGCAGGATATTACGCTACCCACGTTGGTACTCAATGCCAGAAATGACCCATTTCTACCAGGGCAATATTTGCCACAACAAGCGGCCTCTTGCGTGACCCTCGACTATCCACAACATGGCGGACATGTTGGGTTTGCCACAGGTCAGGTCCCCGGCAGCCTTGCGTGGTTACCAGAAAAAATTCTCCATTTTTTTGATGAGGCACTCTGATGGATGACATCGTCAAAGCGGCAATGGCCAAATGGCCCAACGTTCCCCACTGCTACGGCTGGCTGGCACTCGATGCGCGTGGTCAGTGGCGCATGCGTGACGAGCGTTGTCAGGCACTAAACCTCCCAGGCGACGTCATCCGCCACCAAACCTTGATCGACTTTATCAATCGCAATTATCAATGCGACGATAAGGGCTGCTGGTATTTTCAAAATGGTCCACAACGCGTGTATGTGGACCTCGATGCGACGCCGTATATTATTCGTACGATTGTCCGCGTCAAAGACACACAACAAACACTCAACAACGATGAAACAACGCTGGGTCTACAACTGCATACCGGTCAATTCATGCCGACCGTGACAGCGGCATCAATGGATGCTGATGGCAACATCGTGCTATCTACCGGCAAACTGCTCGCGCTGGTTGATGGCAGAGATTTAGCACAGGTAGCAAGTCACCTGCAGATTGACGGTCAACACGCGACAGATGATGCTCTGTTACACTGGCTGGAGACATCAGGGAGCAACAATACGCTGACACTGAATTTATATGAATCAACCACGCGACACATCCACGTTCAGTTCAGCACTATCCATACGCTCATGACCGTGTCGGGTAACATTGCAACACCACGCTAAAAGGCCGACTGCACGGCAGAACGCCCGATCGGATCATTAGTGCCGTTGCTTACGCTCCTCAGCGAGTTCCTCTTTGTGACTTTCTTTCCAGTCTCGCTCATTCGCATCAATGACCGACAGCTCATAATAGCCAGCATCTTTCTCACGTCTTGCAATATCGAGCTGTTGCAAGGCTGCCCCCCAACTATTCTGAATGGCCAATGCATCCGCCAACGCAATATGCTGCAAGGATTGCTTACCTTCTGCAGCATATACTTTGGCGAGGAGCTTTTGTAACTTCGCATCCTGACGATACAAAACGAGCTGATCACGTAAAAAAATGCCCGCTGCCTGCTCTTTCTTGGCATCTAATAACGTATCAACATATTGATAAACCAAGCCCCTTGATAAGGGCAACTGCTGTATGGCCCGCTCCGCCTCAGTGCTGGCCTGAGAAAATTGTTTACTTCCCGACAGAATATCAATACTCAGGCTATCAAATGCACTACTCACATCGAGTACGTATTTTTGCGACGCTGAACGGGCAGTTTGTGATCTTGCCCGCTCAAGTAATTCGCGGGCCTTCATAAAATCTCTCTGTCTACACGCAACAAAAGCCAGGCCGTAGGTCGCTGCGATCTGATCGACCTCACGCTCGGATTTGAGCTGTAGATCAAATAGTTGCTTTGCGTCTATCAATCCTTGTATGGTCGGATCTTGTAGTACACGGACGCGGGATTCCATCAAAAAAAACTCGAGGCCGTCCGCATGTTGCTTATAGCGTAAAGTTTGTGCCCGAGCCTGAATATCTGCGATACGTTCGCTGGTCAACGGGTGACTTCGCAAAAAATCAGGGGCATTATCAGTATAGTTACGGGTTGATGCTTGTAGTCGTCCAAAAAAAGTCACCATTCCCGTCGGATCGAAACCCGCGTCTTTTAAAATCTGAAAACCAACACGATCCGCTTCACGCTCCGCATCGCGGCTAAAATTTAATTGCTTTTGTATTGCTACACCCTGCCCCCCTGCGGCAACAGCAATTGCCGCATCAGGACTCGAACGTGCAGCAAGGACCGCTAGCGCAAGTGCAACTAATGGAATGTAGGAATCAAACTTCTGACTCGTCAACATCCGAGCGATATGTCGCTGCGCCACGTGACCAATTTCATGGCCAATCACCGATGCTAACTCGGACTCGGTTTGTGCAGTCAATAACAATGCTGTATGCAGTCCAATAAACCCACCCGGAAATGCAAAGGCATTCAAAACAGGGTCACGCACCGCAAAAAATTCAAAATTATAAGCCGCCTCGCCGCGTGCATCTGGATGCGCATCCAGTAACTGATTACCTAAGCGGTTCAGATACTCGGAAACGGGGCCGTCATCGATATAATCGGGGTCGTTTCGAACCACATTCATGATTTGCTCCCCCAGCTTACGTTCAGCCAGTGGGGATAAATCTTCACGCGATGTATCTCCAAGGGTTGGCAGGTTCTGCGTTGCTGAAGTCGATTGGCTAAAGGCAGTAGGCACGTAGCAGCTCGACATCACCAGTGTTGCGATGAGCGATTTTATGAGCGTTGCCCTCAGCTCACGCCTGAATCGAGGCAGTTGTCGCTGACCAGAGAAGCTTTTTCTTGTGACGGTGCTATGATGTCTGTTAACAGCGTTCGTTCCAAATTTCTTCAACTTTCCTCCTGACGTGACCTTCATGGCAAACGATTTACAACAAACTCAGCTAACCCACTTTGACCGCGATGGTCAAGCACATATGGTTGATGTCGCAGAAAAACAAGATACCCATCGCATTGCGATTGCCTGCGGTACCATCCGAATGAAACCAGAGACACTGGCAATTATCACCCAGGGTACCGCAAAAAAAGGGGACGTCCTAGGCATTGCCCGTATTGCAGCAATTATGGGCGCAAAACGTACCAGCGATCTGATCCCGCTATGCCATCCGCTCGCCATCACTAAGGTACAGGTTGATTTTAGCATCAGCACTGAAACCAACAGCATACAATGCCAGGCGCAAGTCGAGACAATCGGTAAAACTGGAGTCGAAATGGAAGCACTCACATCCGTCCAGATCGGCTTACTCACCATCTATGACATGTGCAAAGCCGTTGATCGCGGCATGGTGATGAGCAATATCCGGGTCATGGAAAAACATGGTGGAAAATCGGGGGATTGGGTTAGTCTAATTGACCAAACTACCCCTGACGCGGCTTAAGACGAATGCGTAGTTAGATACCCCCGTAAAAACCAAATTTACGGGGAATCCCTTGGTGGAACATGTGCAAAAACTACTGCATAGCGTGAATCCAGCGCAGATTTCGCCTTCCAGTAATCAAAATATTCGGGATACGCGTCGGGATGCAAACGCTGTAGGGTTTGCATCTCCCGAACCGCTTTTTGCGACTCACCATTGAGTACATGAATCTCTGCCAGTTTGTTCAGAATATGGACAAAACCAAAGCGCGGTGTCCATTTTTCAGCAAACGCAATGTCTTTAGCTGACATGCCTTCATCAGCATCCATCTCCATGAGTTTGAAATAGTCAAAAAATTGCGGATACAGCGTAAAAAGAGGCTTTTCTAATTTTTTAAGACCAGCCGCTGAAGGCGTTGGCTCCCACCGCAATACGTTAAAGCCAGCAACCACTCGTTGATAATCCCAAGTCATGTAGCCGATACAGGCAAACGCTAAAACAACAACAGAGATAACAAGTTTCGGACTGAGGGCCACTACTCTGGTTGGCCAGCGCAATTGATGTTGCATCCCCATCAAAAGTGCGATGGGTAACAAGATATAAGCATACCAAAGTGGAAATTCAACCATGCTATGTACCAAGGCGGCGAGCAAACACATTCCGGAAAACTGTAATGGCAACAGCTTTCTGGCAGCGATAAAACTTTGCCAGAACCACCACGCAAAGGATACTGATAGCGTCAGCGTCAGTGGCCACCCAATTTCCGCAGCAAAATTAAGAATCAGGTTATGTGCATGCTCTGCATAAGTCGATGAAGAAAAATCAGCTGCAATCTGTACCTGCCCAGCACCAAAGCCAAACCAGCCTACGCCACGCCACGGATGCATCTGCGCCAACGTCCACGCTTGTAGCCACAATCCTTTGCGTTCAGATCGCCCACCCACATGTTCTGCCACATTACCACCAGACATGCCAACAGACGCCGTCATCAATGGTAATAAAAAAACAATCACAAAATACAAACACAGTAAAGCGACGATCGCTACCTGCTGGCGACGCGGAGAATCCCGATTCTGCGCGATCAGCATGATGGTAAAGAGCGGTAAGATAATCCAGCCAATTCTTGATTGCGTCAATGCAATACCAACAATCAAACAGAGCGCCACTAAAAATGACTGGCTTTTCGTTAAATGATTCGCTACGTCATTTTTTTTAAACAAATACCACACACCGGCGAGCGCGAAGCAAAATAGCAACGCTAATTGATTCGGTTGGGCGATATTCGCGTAGGGACGACCCAGCGTCTGGGTAAAGGGAAGATACATGATCATGGGCGACACATCAATCCCAGCGACCTGGATCAACTGCATCAAAAAAGAAAGCACACCCGCAATCAGAAAAACACTAGCGACTAATACGCAAAAGTCTTCCCGACCGCGCTCCGTCGCCGTCAGTGTCGCACCTAAAATCAACGCCACGCCCATCAGTAAAAAATACTGTGCAGGAATCAACGCATCAAACCAAGTAGTTCGATACGGAGAACTCACATCCATCGCAATGATAAATAATAAGGCAACCGGAAAAACAATCAAGGTCGGCACATGCAATAGCAGCTTTTGACCTCTTGCCAGCCATGCCAGACACGCCAACGACAGGAGCATCCCGGAAATAATACTTAGCTCGTGATAATAGCTTCGAAGTGGATGCACATGCCAAGGCAATAAAAAGGACAACAACATGCCAACACTAAGTAGGGCATAAGCCGCATCAGTTTTGCGGTTAGCCCCTGCTGAAACCGCAGCCCACTTCCATAAACCCATAAGGTCGACCGTATCAAAGTAAATCAAACAAATAAAATAACGTACTGCGGGCATTGAGTGAAAACCCGCAGCGCCAGAAAAGACAATCGGCAACCAAGCGGCCGATTCCCCGCCATCACGCGATGAACGACTAAAAATACCCTTCCAGTGGCAAAAATCCTATGATCTTGCCGTTAGTAGCGTTAATCAGCACCGTCCATGTCACCCGTCGTGATACCAGCGGTAAATAGCGTGTTGTTTCCCGAGTAAGTCCAGCTTGGCGAATCATGGCATCAATGATTGGCGTTGAACTGGCGTATTGTTTAAACAAGCGGTCCAGAGGTTTGGCCGCCTTAATGATCTCTTGTTCATGGCCATCGTAGGGAACCCAGAAACTGGGACGAGTACCGATATCCGCACCAGACATCGCTCCCATGATGGCATCATATTTCTCGCTATCGTTTGCTGAGCGCGTACTCATCAATACGGGCCCCGTCATCGATAAACTTCTAAACCGCGGTAAAGCCTTCGGTAACTCATCGGTCTGGACTTCGACGTTGGTTACCACCCTGAAGCGTTGCCCACCTTCAAACACCAGCGCGACTGGTCGTGCAATGTACACCGTATGCGCCCCATAAGTCAGTGCGGCTAATTGTACGATCCCAATCACCGCCAGATCGCGTACCAGAACCGCTCTCTTTTTCGTCGCATCAAAAACGACAAACGTAAGGAGTGGCCCAAGTACAATATCTACCGAACACACAAGCACCAACAAACCAAAGCCACCGCAAATAGTGTCATAAGGAATCGGGTACCATACAAAAAAAACAACCGCGGCCACTACCGCTGCAATCACAGCAGAAAGTGTGAGATGAATTCCGGCAGCCTTTAAACGAGATTTAATTTGGAATTTGCCTAACATGATGTATCACTGATATCACTAATAACAATTAAACAAACCGGAAGCTAACCGTCAACGCTACTTTTGCATCCGTTTGATAGCTTACGAAGAAAATCGAGACATTAACGCCCTAGCACGGCAAACGTCAATCATTCCATGCATTTATTAACCGCCTCAGAAATGAAAACGCTTCATCAAGGTTCACAACCAATATGTTGAACATAAATTGGCATCCCATACATAGGTAGGTTGCCAAATTTTGTCATAAGTCAAAAATTGACATATTTTGTCAGTATCAACAGAGTGAATTTAACTTGATTTTCTCAGTATTTTTTGGGGACGATTCTAAACGATGTCCCCGCGCAAAAAGAATAAATGCATCGTGTCCGTCAGGAATCAGCTAGTAAACATCGTGCCATCAATTATTTTTAGTGTAACAAATAAATAAATCGCTATCGCTTTAATCAACTCTGGCACACTAAATGCTTATGCAGGCTTGTAGTTCATTCCCTAACACTCAAGGAGTTTTTAAATGAAAATCACTAAAAGCATGATTTCTCAAGCACAAAAAGGTTTTACGCTGATCGAATTGATGATCGTTGTTGCGATTATCGGTATCTTGGCAGCTGTTGCATTGCCAGCTTACAAAGACTACACAGTTCGCGCTAAAGTTTCTGAAGTGATTTTGGCTGCTTCCGCTGGTAAAGATGCAGTTGCTGAGTTCTTTGGTGTTAATAATGCATTACCATCAACATCATCTCTGACATTGGCATCCCAAACGACTAAATATGTAGCAAGCGTGGCATGGAATGGTACATCCATCGTTGCTACTTCAACGACTGCTGAATCTGCGATGTCCGCTGGTTCTATCGTGTTGAGTGCAACATCAGCTGGTGTTGGTCAGCTGAACTGGGCATGCACAGGTAACGGTATTGCAAGTAACTACTTGCCAGCTAGCTGCAAATAAATTTTTCTCAGTAATAAAAAAAGCTCCGAATTTTGTCGGAGCTTTTTTTATTGAGATTCGATTTATCAATCGTGGGCAACATCGTTTAAAAGTTATATTTTCAACGCAGCCAATTTGATGCTGATACGCTAATTGTTAGCGACGTCAATCACTAGCAGACCCAACATGAACCAATCCGGCTTAAAGACGAATCGTGATGCAAAAACGATGGCCTTACTAGGATTTTACTTTCTCATCTTCACTGCTATTTTAGGCCTGAATTCTATGCCATATCATTGGTTGATTCGGTCTATATTTACCTTATCTAGCGGCCACCTTGTTGATGCACTCAAAAGCTATTCACCTGTTTTTTTAATTTTGTTTTTGTTTAGCAGACCACAGCTTCATTGGTACTCTGTTGTTGTATCTAGTGGAATTGTAATCTCAGCTATATTCTCACTCAACTCCCCAGACACGGCGTTGTATACATGGCAGTTAAATCAACTTGTTGACGATCTACTTACTTTCTCAAATTTCACTGCAGTTGCAGCTTCGACCGTTCTAGTTCTACGGGTTTGTTCCATAATAAAAACATCCGAAAGTGCTGTGTACGAAAAAAATTTGCGTCATCTGTTTGTCCTCATTCTAGTTTTAATCGCTATTCCTTCTTGTGCACTAGAACTAGAAATAAGTATACATCCAGAAATTCTTGATTTTATTGCAATACACTGGGATTCAGCGAGCCATCTTAGTATCTCACCGGAACTCCATCACCTCGTCGACCTAATACCAGGGTTACCAGAGCTTGTATTTTTGGTTTATACATTTACGCCGATTGGCTTTCTTTTTGTTTGCCTGTTTCAACTTAATGGTTTCCCTAAACAAACTGCATCAGGGGCAAAAACATGGGTAGTTTTATCGGCATGCGCATTGTTGGCATATAATTTCTTTCCAATAACTGGTCCTCGCTACGTCTTTGGTTCTGAATATTTTGTTAATAAGCTCGGTGAGCCAAGCGCATATCCCCTCAGCGCATTCGCTGGTAGCACAGCACCTCGCAATGGTATGCCATCCATGCATTTTGGCTGGATGCTTGCCTCGACCATACTTTGGTGGCGAACAGTTAGCACTTGGTGGAGCAGGATGCTATTTATTTTTGCAACTTTACTTACTGCTATCGCCACCATTTATTTGGGCGAGCACTACGTCGTTGATCTGATCGTGGCTGTACCATTTACTTTAGCAGCAATCGCACTCTGCACTAACAACGTCAGTTGGGCGCACGCTGAAAGAAAATGGACCGTTATCGGCGGTTTTCTCACTTGGTTCATTTGGGTCGTTGTATTACGCGAGCTTGTACCGTTTGCCGAACAACATCAGTGGTTCTGCTGGGTCATGAATGGCAGCACAAGCGTCGTTGTGATTTTTCAGTGCATTGCGATGAAAAGATTCGCACAGCTCGCTCAATTGCCAGTTGAAGATGCATCGACTGATTGCGACAATAAAACTGCTTTTTTTTCTACTTTTGAAAGAAAAGTAAGTGCCATGTTTTTCGCCTCTGGTGCGGCAGCATTGATCTATCAAGTGTTGTTTGCAAAGACGATCGCGCTGACGTTTGGCAGCACGTCGACGGCGACCCTGACGGTGCTTGCAACATTTCTGGGTGGAATGGCAATTGGGGCTTTTTTGGGTGGTAAGTTTGCAAGCCAGACTAAACGCCCCTTATTTACGTATGCCATTATTGAGGGCTTGATCGCCCTATATTGCATCGCAACTCCTATGCTCTTTCACGGAACACAAACGATCTATGTAACTCTTGCAATGGGACTGCCGCCAGAAGCACCAGCTTTGCTTTTGCTCAAAGTTTGCCTGGGAGGTATAGTTCTGTTGGCGCCGACAATCATGATGGGTGCAACATTGCCGTTGCTGGCACAAGTCCTTGATGTTAAAACTCAAAAAATTGGCATTAAGATCGCGCTTCTCTATCTGACCAATACGGCAGGCGCCACGATCGGTGCGCTTGTTTGTGGTTACCTGTTAATACCTGCTGTAGGTGTTACGAACACAACGTTGATTGCCGCATTACTGAATTTCTTAGTGGCGCTTGGTGGTTTAGAGCTTAATAAAACTTTTATTTTCCATCCGGTTCAGCGTGAGATATTGACCGTCAGGCCGTTCGCTTCTTTACCGGATCATGCCACGCCACTAGCATTGATCACATTAGGTCTGGGTGGAATCGCATCGTTAGGTTTAGAAGTAACCTACGTTCATATGTTGTCTATTGTGGCAGGCAATAGTGTCTACGCATTTAGTTTAATGCTCGCAACATTTTTATCCGGACTATCGATTGGCGGTTTTCTATTCAAATCCTTATTGGAAAGAAACCAGCCAGAATCATTACGCTGGCTTGCTTATGCATTTGTTGGTCTGGCGCTAAGCACTGCGTGCAGCACCTACTTCTGGAATGTGATTCCAGATTATTTCGCCAGCTTCACAACGCACCCACCAGCGCGCACCTTCGTAGCCCGGGAAGCAATCCGTGCGGTGGTTTGTGCATTAATCATGCTACCACCGACAATTTTTATCGGTGGCGCTTATGTGCTGGGCATGGACATCATTACCTGTCTTGCACCCAACAATCAGATTCGTACCATTGGTGTTGGTGCAGCAATCAACACGACAGGTAATATCATCGGCGTTTTACTGTTCGGCTTCTTTTTGCTGCCGACGATAGGCGGAATTCAGTCGATTCACGTCATCAGTTTAATCTCTTTTCTATTATCGATTCTGATTGTGAGCCTCAGCGGCTTACCTGCTAAAAAACGATCCTTCTTTTGGCTGGGTATGTCTGGATTTACGATTCTGATTTGTCTGCAAGTCCCACTCAATTACCAAGCATTGAGTTCTGGTGCTAATGTTTATTTTGCGCCACAGTCATATGGCAGAGTTATTGATCATGCAGAGAGTATTGATGGTGGATTAACTTCGGTAACACAAGTAACAGATGCCGATTACAAGACCTTGCTCACCAATGGTAAATTCCAAGGCAATAACGCCTGGCAAGGGGAGATGAAGGCACAAATTGGCTTTGCTTTTGTGCCATTACTTCATCAAGAAAAAAGAGAGCGTGCGTTGGTTATTGGCTATGGCACTGGCGTGACCAGTCGCGTATTCAAAGAGGCTGGCTTTAAAGACCTTGATATTGCCGAATTAAGTAGCGATGTCATCAGGATGGCAAATAAACATTTTGGTGATGTCAATCAACACGTTTCTGAACTGCCGCAGGTTCATCTGCATGTAACTGATGGGCGTAATATGCTGTTACTCGCTCCGCGAGCCAGACAATACGATATTATTAGTTTAGAAATTACCTCCATCTGGTTCGCTGGCGCAGCATCGCTCTACAACCAGGAATTTTATCAACTGGTCAAAGCTCACCTGCAACCGGACGGCATATTGCAGCAATGGGTGCAACTCCATCATTTAAATCCGACTGATATTCTCAGCATCATTAGCACCATCAGATCTGAATTCAAGTATGTATCTTTATACCAACTTGGTGGTCAAGGTATTCTGATTGCATCCAATGAACCTAGTCATAAAGATTTCAATACAACAGCAATCCATGCTGTCGAGAAAACGCCACCGCTGCTCAATATATTACAGCGTGGAAAACAATCGATCGAGCTGGTAAAAGAAAGTAGAGAACTAGATAGCAACAGTATCGATCAGTACCTCATCAAAGTGGGCGTTGATCCCAATGTGTGGGTATCTAACGACAACAACTTACGACTGGAATATACGACACCTAAAGGGAATGTGAATGACGCTGCCGCGAGCTATGCGAATAACATGCACATACTGCGACAATACCGAAATAATACTAACCCGTGAGAACTGGTCTCAAGGGTTCTCTAAAGTTTGGTTAGCTAGGTATTAATTTAGTGTGATATCTACAGAACTCTGGAAAGAGCACTGTTGAGGAATACGAGCCTACATATAGTTGAAGAAATGGTCTGATTGCGAAAATCGTCAGACCACATCTTTTTATCCGTTCCCAGCCAAAAACTGCATCTTCGTAGACATCAGATCAATGATGTCTCCGTGTTCTAAGATCGTCTTGGCGACAATCTCACGTTCGTTGATTTTTGGTTTCGTGGTGCCCTCAACAGGGGTGATCGAATAATTCGTCTGATGTTTGGCAATGGCGACTACCTGAACACCGGGGCTACCGATTGTTGTAATGGGCTTGGTTAATATGAGTTCTTTACCTGCATTATTACCGTTCATTACTCGGATTTTCGCTGGGGCAGACATTACGTTGTCAACGACAGCACCTGAAATCGGCTGAACCTGCGCATTTTTTTCTACCTGGAAGCGCAGCTTGTATTTACCAATATCGATCACATCGTCATGTTGCAACAGATGCTTTTTGATGGGCTGGCTATTGACCATCGTGCCATTGGTACTGCCCAAATCAAGCACAAAAGAACCGTTTGGCGTTGTGTCGATAGCTGCGTGCTGACCGCTAACCGTTAAATGATCAATCACAATATCATTGCCCGGACGACGTCCTACCGTCATACGCGACTTTGTAATGCTGACTTCTTGTTGAACCAACCCATTAAAGGTGACGATAATTTTCGCCATAAATCTCTCGTAAATTCAATGTGAATAAAAGCACAAATGTTACCCAAGCTACCGGAGCAAAAAGCGTTGCATCCACGAAGGGCTGGGCATCGCATTGACTTTGAATAAGACGACCGATGAATTATCAACACCGCCCGCCGCATTGGCATTATCTATCAGTACCCTGCAACATTGCGACAGATCTTGCGCATTTTGTTGCATTAAAAGTTGAATTTCATCATGACTGAGCATATCGGTCAATCCGTCTGAACACAACATATACAAATCCTGCTCTTTCATCGGATGCGCGTGTAATTCAACGACCACATCTTCTTGTGTACCAACAGCACGAGTGATTAAATTTTTAATAGAAGAGAATCTCGCTTGCTCTTCCGTCAGCAACCCAGCGTCAAGTTGTTCCTGCAACACCGAGTGGTCATGGGTTAGACCGGTCAATACACCATCACGGAAACGATAGGCCCGAGAATCGCCGACGTGCGCCAACAATAATTTATCCTGAGAACAACACGCCAGAACCACTGTCGTCCCCATGCCAAAACAATCTGCATTCGTTTGAGAGGTATAAAGTACGTGGCGGTTTGCCAACTCGATTGACTCAACCATCCAACGCGACAAATTCAGCGTTTGAAAACCTAATCTGGAGACTCTGCTGCCATCTAGTTTAGCGCACAAATAATCGGCGATCACTTGCGACGTCATTGCGCTGGCGACCTCACCCGCGTTATAGCCGCCCATGCCGTCAGCCAGAATCGCACATCCATAATCAGCGCACACAACAATGGCGTCTTCATTATGATCCCGGACACACCCCGTGTCAGAGAGTGCTGCAAATTCTAATACATGCTGTTGAGACATTGATAATTGCTTAACTGTGCGAATAGATTGGAATGAATGTAAAAATAAATAGTGTCTGACCGATCTTATTTACACAAGACAAGTTTTCACTCAGCTTATAACGATCAACGTAAAACCTTAAGCAAACCGTCAAATACGAGCAATAAATCCATAAAACAAAGGGAGTGTAACGGTTTGCAAGCCACTATTTTTATAGTCTAGAACAAACACTAAACGCCACCAACTGAAGTACTACCATTGATTTTAAAAAATCAATGTATTCACAGCTGATCGAGTTGACAACCCGTGGTTTGCAACAATGCAGGTATCAGATTTGCATAAATTCCATGACGAGCACAAGCTTAACATTAAGAAAATCTGTTTGCACAATATTCCAGCAAATGAAGTCCTTCAGCGAATAAAAAAAGCCGCGTTTTACGCGGCTTTTTGTCTTTCTTGGTATGAAACCAACGTTCAGGCTAAATTACAGCATCGCCTTCAACAAACGCGCCATTTCTGACGGGTTTTTAGTTGCTTTGATACCGCACTCTTCCATGATATCCAGTTTCGCTTGTGCAGTATCTGCACCACCGGAGATCAGAGCACCTGCGTGGCCCATGCGTTTGCCCGGAGGAGCTGTAACACCAGCGATGAAACCAACGACTGGCTTCTTCATGTTGTCACGTACCCAGTAAGAAGCATTCGCTTCATCTGGGCCACCAATTTCACCGATCATGATCACAGCGTCTGTATCTGGATCATCATTGAACATCTTCATGATGTCGATGTGTTTCAGACCATTGATAGGATCGCCACCGATACCAACAGCGGAAGATTGACCCAGACCCAGCGCAGTCAATTGACCCACTGCTTCATAAGTCAATGTACCGGAACGGGAAACCACGCCGATACGACCTTTACGGTGGATATGGCCAGGCATAATACCGATTTTGATTTCGTCTGGTGTGATCAGACCTGGGCAGTTAGGTCCGAGCAATTTTGTCTTGCTACCAGATTTAGCCATGCGGTCTTTCAACATCATCATGTCACGAACTGGAATGCCTTCAGTAATGCAGATGGCCAGATCTAGATCCGCTTCTACGGCTTCCCAGATTGCTGCTGCTGCGCCTGCTGGCGGAACATAGATCACGGAAACTGTCGCGCCTGTCGCTGCTTTAGCTTCTGAAACGTTAGCAAAAATAGGAATGCCTTCGAAATCTTCGCCAGCTTTCTTTGGATTCACGCCAGCAACGAAACATTCTTTGCCATTTGCGTAATCGCGGCACATACGTGTATGGAACTGGCCAGTTTTGCCAGTGATACCTTGGGTAATGACTTTAGTGTCTTTATTAATCAGGATGGACATATTGATTCCTTGCGATAATTAAGCGTGAGCTGCGGCAGCGGCAACAACTTTCTGCGCTGCTTCTTCCATCGTGTCAGCAGAGATGATTGGCAGACCAGAGTCAGCCAACATTTTCTTGCCGATGTCTTCGTTAGTACCCTTCATACGTACAACCAGAGGCACTTTCAAAGATACTGCTTTAGATGCAGTAATCACGCCTTCAGCAATCACGTCACAACGCATGATGCCACCGAAAATGTTAACCAGGATGGCTTTCAGACCTGGGTTTTTCAACATGATCTTGAACGCTTCAGTTACTTTTTCTGCTGTTGCACCGCCGCCTACGTCTAAGAAGTTAGCTGGTTCGCCGCCGAACAATTTGATCGTGTCCATTGTTGCCATCGCCAAACCTGCACCGTTGACCAAGCAACCGATGTTACCGTCGAGGGAGATGTAAGCCAGGTCAAATTTGGACGCTTCGATTTCAGCTGGATCTTCTTCGTCCAGATCGCGGTAAGCAACGATTTCTGGTTGGCGGAACAATGCGTTCGCGTCGAAGTTGAATTTCGCATCCAGAGCGATGACTTTGCCGGAGCCAGTCAAGATCAATGGGTTGATTTCAGCTAAAGAGCAATCTGTTTCCATGAAAGCTTTGAACAAGCCTTGCAATTGAACGCGCGCATCAGCGATAGAGCCTTCTGGCACACCGATTTTACGGGAGATATCATCCGCTTCTGCGTCTTGCAGACCTGCACTTGGATCGATAGCGATAGAGTGAATCAGTTCTGGATGTTTTTCCGCAACTTCTTCGATGTCCATACCGCCTTCAGACGATGCCATCAAAACAACGCGTTGGCTGATACGGTCAGTTACCATACTAACGTACAGTTCTTTAGCAATATCTGCGCCTTCTTCGATCAACAAGCGACGAACTTTTTGACCTTCTGGGCTAGTTTGGTGTGTAACCAATTGCATGCCCAAGATTGCATCGGCGTATTCACGCACTTGCTCTAAAGATTTTGCAACTTTAACGCCGCCGCCTTTACCGCGACCACCAGCGTGGATTTGCGCTTTGACGACCCAGACTGGTCCGCCCAAGGTTTCAGCCGCTTTAACTGCTTCATCAACGGACAAGCATGGGATACCGCGCGGTACGGTCACTCCGAATTTACGGAGGATTTCTTTACCCTGATACTCATGGATTTTCATACGACTTCCCTTCAGACACTGAGGTATAAATAATTAAACAAACAAACTAGCTGGGTGATTTTGCATCGGGCGAAGGTTTCGCCCAACGCGGGTAATACTGAACAACAGCCGGACCATCAAGACGCAGCGCATGGCAACGGTCAAGCTGAAAAGGTGGTTGAGTCTGAGCTGCGTTACCAGCATGATCGCTGGCACTATCGCGTGTATCGATCACATCGCCTGCAAAGGCCTGGATCGCCGCAGTTGGTAAAATTTGTGCGAGTTCGGTGAGGTGCGTGCAGCCATGCACGCCGGTCAGTCGTTCTTTGACGCCCTGCCGGAACTGCTTCATCAAATTTAATCCGATGAGTTTTTTATAATCCGGCGTAATGACTTCGCAATAGCCTGGATAGGGAACAGCGTCTGAGCATGCTTCAACGTCAACGACCTGAAGTTGCAAATTGACTGTTACCCGAATATGAAGGTCGTGTAAGGCCTGCCCCTCTGGACGCACACCTGACGCGAGTTTGATATCGCGGGTCTTGTGATCAGTGATATGGGCGTCAAAATCCCACAAGCCATCTTCGCGAGCAAACGCGGATATGCTGATGGCACGTGTATGTTTTAACGTGCGTGGTATTGTCGGTGGTGATAAGGGCATCATGCCTTGCTGGCGGCTAATTCACTATAAAAGAGCCACAATTGCGCGTCGTTACCGCAGCTTCTACGATAACAGCCGCTCCTGCGGCGCTGCAAAAAACCTTCGAATTCTAGCACAGCTAAAACATGAACTCACCTAAAGCGGTCATTTTTTGCATTTCTATAGAACAAAGACAGTGATTGAAAGGCAAAAAATAGCATTTTTATTGTAACTTTGACTTTAACTTTGGTGGAATTTCGTTACGGAATTTCAATTAGAGGGGCAGTCGACAAAGTCTGCGGAGCGTTTCTTTGGCTTACAAAGCGCCATCCCACAAATTAACGATAAACAAAAACACTTGGTCCCAGTCTTCGCCGGAAAAAGCCCCCTACTCCGCTTCATCCTCTCTCTCCACTCTCATCGCGCCCTGAATCGACTTCCCAGAAAACCCCCTCTGTTGCAAAAATCGGCTTTGCTTCAAACGCTCCTCAAAATCTACTGGCGCATGCGGAAATTTGCGATGAAGCACCGCCAAAGCCCTCTCTAACTCACTCTCCGATAGATTGTCTTTCACTCGCTGAATTTCGACATCATCCAATTGATGCGTTTGCAACTCGGCAAGAATTCGCTGATTACCAAAACGCGAAGAACGACGATTCACCAGAGAATCAGAAAACCGCTCCGCGGACATAAAGTTAGAAGCCTCAAGCCAGTTCAATACGACCTCAACCTCCTCCGCTTCTTCTGCGTAAGGAGATAATTTTCTGACAAGCTCAATCCGACTGTGTTCGCGCATCGACAAATAACGGAGCGCCCGCCCTTTCAGGCTTAATTTTTGTTTCATCATACGAGTGACATCAACGAGCAAAGAGGAAAGAAAAACCAGACCATTCAATTAAAAAATTACTGAATGAATAACAAGACCATAAAAAAACAGCCACACACGACCCAGCATTAGGTTTTTCATTGCAGCCAAAAATAAAAGCCGATAATCTCAGCCAGTTGTTTAGCTGTAAATTATCGGCTTCAGTCAATTTCGACAGGAACCAGAATTTAGATCGACGTCAAATTACTTACTCTGTAGCACTAACACTTAATGCGGGCAACATTGGGACGCCAAGATGTTCGCGTACTTTATTTTCAATTTCATAGGCCAACTGTGGACGTTCCTTTAAGAAGTTACGTGCATTGTCTTTGCCCTGACCGATGCGTTCGCCGTTATAACTATACCAAGCACCCGCTTTTTCAATGATTTTGGCATCGGCACCCAAATCAAGGATTTCACCTTCACGAGATGTACCTTCTCCATAAAGAATATCGAAATGCGCTTCTTTAAATGGTGGTGCCACTTTATTTTTAACTACTTTAACTTTAGTTTCGTTACCAACAACTTCATCGCCAGATTTGATAGAACCAGTACGACGAATATCCAAACGAACGGAAGCATAAAACTTCAGGGCATTACCACCGGTCGTTGTTTCCGGGCTACCAAACATAACGCCAATCTTCATACGGATCTGGTTAATAAAGATCACCAAAGTATTCGTACGCTTGATGCTACCAGTCAATTTACGCAATGCTTGGGACATTAAACGTGCTTGCAGGCCTGGCAATGAATCACCCATATCGCCTTCAATCTCAGCGCGTGGTGTCAATGCAGCAACAGAGTCAATAACGACGAGATCAACACTGCCGGATCGTACCAAAGCATCTGTAATTTCCAGCGCCTGTTCACCAGTATCCGGTTGAGAAATCAACAGCTCATTGAGGTTAACACCCAGCTTTTGCGCGTAACCAACGTCCAGTGCATGCTCTGCATCGATAAAGGCACATGTACCGCCGATTTTTTGCATTTCAGCAATAGCTTGCAGGGTCAAGGTCGTTTTTCCTGACGACTCAGGACCATAAATCTCTACGACACGACCGCGCGGCAAACCGCCAACACCTAATGCAATATCCAAACCTAACGAGCCGGTAGAAACAACTTGTATTTCTTCCACAACGGCGCCATCGGCCATGCGCATGACCGATCCTTTACCAAATTGCTTTTCGATTTGTGCCAGCGCCGCAGCAAGCGCCTTGCTCTTTTCTGAGCTGTTGTCAGATTTCTTATCGTCCATACATTCTTTCATTCAATAAGCAGCCGGTGGAAAATAAACACTGGAACGAATTCCACGTTTTGCAGTACTGTATAAAAAAACAGTGATTTATGCAAGCGACTTTTTAAAACAAATTAAAAAAACGAAAAGTTTATTTTATGTAACATTCGACACAGTTGAGTCATTGCCTATGGAAAATCGCCGGATACGATCAATTGAAGGCAGATGTAAAATTGAAAGCCTGACGATTACATTGAAAATGCGTTTTTCAGACGCCCCAGCATTACGGCATTGAGTTCGATGTTGTGCTTATTCCAGCGATTAATCGTTTGATCAAGGTCTAATTTCAGACGAAGTGCCGTCTCTTTATCACCGATACCGATTGCCCAAATAGCGTACTCTGCACGGGCATCAAAACTACCGTACTTCTGCAGTGCAAACTCAAATTCAGAACGTGCGTCCTGCTCTTTACCAGCAGCGGCAAGTGTCCGTGCCATCAGCAAAGAGACAACTTCGGGTGCGTAATTAGGTGTTCGTTCGCGCAAGGTATGGAGATGGTCGATGCAGGCATCGTAGCGCTGACATGCAAAATTAGCCTGTGCGGCGCCAAGGCGTATCGCTGGGTCACCTGCAAACGGACCTTGCAAACATGCTTCGTAATTTTGCGCCGAATCCTGTGACTGACCAGCAGCCAACAACGCGGCGGCAAGTCTCATCTGATTCTGTGCTGTTGGTGTGTAATTAAAAGCTTCTCTTGCCTCGCGCAGCTCACGATTCGGGTCAAGTATTTTTCCAGCTACAGAGATGACCTTCTTAGCTCCGTACTGAATACGGGTGCTGGGCAAGTAAATGGCAATGCCGTACACCAGACTGCCGAGCAATGGGAACATAAATAAAATCGCTAACCAATACATATTCTGCCCCGTCCGAACGACATGTATCGCAAAAAATACAGCGATCAGTACATGAATACCAATACCAAAAAATTGCATAATTCTTCCTAGAGTTGCTTAATAACTTGACGTTGACTTATTGGTTGGCATGAATGCTAACCTTATCACCACTAACACTGTAGATTGAACAGATTCGCACACACCACCCGCATCGATTTTCAATGACACGTTGCCCCGAGGGTACGGTTGAATCCGCTATCACACAGTAGTTTATCATCACCCGAGAACTGAAATTATCGCCGTTTTCGTCCCAAGGAATATGCGCCAATCATCCGAGGGCAGATCCGCCAGCGATGACGCCATGTTTTTATTCAGGTACGCACTCAGGATATTTGACTTTCGATTCATTCATTTTTAGCTAAAACCGCGCTTCCAAGCGAAGGAGAATCAAATCGCATTCATTTTTCTCCGGCGAAAAGTCAAATTCGTCTATAAATTCGACGACAAATTTGGTATAACGTTAAACAAAGATGAAATAGGTTTTACGGATAATGCAAAATCAGATGTTGATCAGACTTTGCGAGTCCCGAATAACCGTTTCCGCAAATAATAATTAAATGATGGTGTTGTCATTCCCGAAGTGACAATATCGTCAATCCAAAGGCAATAAAAGATGGTGCGCCACCGTGATTTTCTCCCGAGTTAGACCAAACAGGGCTTATATCATTGCGCATTTTCTTTTGGGATAAGAGACAAATTCATTTTTAAAGAAACCTCATGCGTATCTTGCTTGCTGAAGACGATAGTGTCCTGGCAGATGGTCTGACCCGTTCGTTGCGCCAATCCGGTTATGCAACCGATTGCGTCAACAATGGACAAGAAGCCGATTCTGCCTTATCAACCCAGGATTTTGATTTACTTATCCTCGACCTGGGCCTGCCTAAAATGAGTGGACTGGAAGTCTTGCGCCGTCTGCGAGCCCGAAATTCTCATCTGCCAGTGCTTATCCTGACGGCGGCAGATTCCGTTGAGCAGCGGGTAAAAGGGCTGGATCTGGGTGCCGATGACTACATGGCAAAACCATTCGCCTTATCAGAACTCGAAGCTCGGGTGCGAGCACTGACAAGACGCGGCGCAGGTGGTGGGCCGACTATTATCAAACATGGCCCGTTAAGCTATGACCAGGTAGGAAGAATTGCCTACATCCATGAGCAGATGCTCGATTTATCTGCACGTGAACTAGGATTACTGGAAGTGCTTTTACAACGCACCGGACGTTTAGTTTCGAAAGAACAACTTGTTGACCATCTCTGTGAATGGGGCGAAGAAGTCAGCAATAACGCTATTGAAGTCTATGTTCACCGTTTGCGTAAAAAAATTGAAATTGATGGGGTACGTATCGCAACCGTGCGTGGTCTTGGATATTGTTTAGAAAAATTTTTTGTTGCGCCAGCAGCTCGTGCGACCTCTGTTGACCTCAACACGAACTCTGACACCGATCAAAAATGACGATGGATAGTGGCGTAAATCCTGCACCGGCCCAGGCTAGTCCGGAAAATACGCTACTGAGTCAACAAGAAGAAGTTAACCAACGCTCTCTGTTTGGTGAAATTCTAGATTGGATGCTCGCGCCGCTACTATTATTGTGGCCCATGAGTATCGCCATCACTTATCTGGTCGCAAAGTCTATTGCAAATCAACCATTTGATCATGCCTTAGAAAATAAAATCATGCTGATTTCTCAGCAAATCAAGCAAGTTGATCATAAGTTGGTTTCACGCCTGACACAGCCGGCGCGAGACATTTTAAGGGCTGATGATCTCGATACGATTTATTTTCAAGTCAAAGCAGGCAACGGACAACTTATCGATGGTGATCAGACCATTCCACAACCCGCAGACGATGAAAAACCAATACCCGGCAACATCCAGTTAAAGAATGTCAGCTTTGGTGGTGCTGATTTTCGTGTTGCCTATGCGTACATGGATGTTGATAGCCTTGATCGCACTTTGCCTGATGAGGCTACAGGTAGCAGAGAAAAAACATCTCATGTACAAGTATTGATCCAGATTGCAGAAACACTGGAAAAACGCTCGAATCTCGCCAATGAGATCATTAAAGGCGTTATTCTTCCACAGTTTATTATTCTTCCCATCGCATTGGCATTGGTCTGGTTTGCGTTAAGTCGTGGACTGTCGCCACTCGCCGAACTGCAACATCGGATCCGAGCACGGCGCCCAGACGATCTAAGTCCCATTGATTCGCGGCAGGTACCTGAAGAAATCACACCTTTAGTGAATTCACTCAACGATATGCTAGCGCGTCTGACGCAGACGATTGATAGCCAGAAGCGTTTTATCGCTGATGCAGCACATCAAATGAAGACACCACTGGCTGGGATGCGAATGCAATCAGAACTAGCGTTACGCCAGACCGATCAGGAAGAAATTCATCGTTCACTTTTGCAACTGTCGACCAGTTCAGAAGCAGCAACCAGGCTAATTAACCAATTGCTGACCATGGCGCGTGCAGAAAATCAAACGCCCGCCCAGCAACCGCTTAAACAAATCGTTCTTAATGAGTTAGCGATGGATGTCGTACGAGAGTGGATTCCAATCTCGTTCAACAAGAGAATTGACCTCGGGTTCGAACAAACTGATGAGGCAGTGACCATTTTTGGCAATCCACTCATGTTAAAAGAGATGCTCAGCAATCTGGTCGACAATGCAATTCGGTATACGCCTGCAGAGCATAACATTACCGTCAAAGTTAACGTCAATCATTCACAGCAACTAGCGATTCTGGAAGTCGAAGACAATGGCCCGGGTATTCCGGTCTCAGAACGTGAACATGTCTTCGAGCGCTTCTACCGGATTTTAGGAACCAATGTCCAAGGGAGTGGACTAGGCCTATCCATTGTGCGTGAAATTGTCTTGCAACACGATGCACATATCGACATCAGCGATAACCCACATCCACAAGATAAGCAATTTCCTGGCTGTGTGTTCCGTATTTTTTTCAAATTAAATCCGTTCGATGATTTCGTCCCTGAAGGCGACTGAGATGAATACAACGACTACGCCAGAAAAACACCACTATTGGCGCAACACCAAACGTCTGACCAGCGTGCTACTGATAGTATGGTTTAGCCTCACTTTTGTCAGCCTCTTTTTTGCCCGTGAGTTATCCAGCATGCATTTCTTTAGCTGGCCACTCTCGTTCTACATGGCAGCACAAGGATTGACGCTGAGCTTTGTATCGATACTTGCCATCTATTCGCTAGGAATGCGCTGGATTTCACGGACTAAGTCAAAAGGTGAAAACTGATGGCGAACAATCACTTTTCCAGAAAATTAACCAGATACTACACGTGGTATACCTTTCTTTTTTTTGTTTTTCTCATCAGCCTTGCCATCCTTGAACGAGAAGGTGTACCTCGCTCATGGATAGGCTATCTGTTCATGTTTGTGACCATCATCATTTATGCGGGGATTGGTGTCCTTTGCCGTACCTCGGATATCACGGAATACTATGTTGCAGGGCGTCGGGTACCCGCCGTCTTTAATGGCATGGCAACGGCAGCAGACTGGATGTCTGCGGCTAGTTTTTTAAGTCTGGCTGGCGGCTTATATTTACAGGGTTTTGATGGATTGGCCTACATCGTAGGATGGACTGGTGGCTTTTGTCTGGTCGCAATGTTGATCGCACCCTATATTAGAAAATTTGGGCAGTACACAATTCCAGACTTTCTAGGCGCCCGCTTTGCAGGGAAAGACGACAGTAATCTGGTTCGATTACTCGCTGTATTAGCAACCGTATTTATTTCTTTTATTTACGTGGTCGCTCAAATTTACGGTGTTGGCCTGATTACCTCCCGCTTTACTGGTGTTGATTTTTCTGTCGGTATTTTTTTAGGTCTAGCGAGTATTTTAGTCTGTTCATTTTTGGGCGGCATGCGCGCGATCACTTGGACCCAAGTCGCGCAATACATCATCATTTTGGTCGCTTTCATGATTCCGGTCGTCTGGTTATCGATCAAACATAGTGATAATCCAGTTCCACAAATATCCTATGGATCTTTTTTACCTAAACTGAGTAGCCTAGAAAAAACGTTTGAGAACGATCCGAAAGAAAAAGATGTCCGCGCAATCTACACATTACGGGCGAATGAATTTCAGGAAAAAATTCAACACTTACCGGGCTCGTGGGAGCATGGCCGCACAGAATTAACGGCTAACTTAGAGCAATTGAAAAATGGTGCCGGCAATCTCATTCAGATTAAAAGCGCCACCAGGGCACTAGAAAGTTATCCTGCGACCCCAGAAGAAGCACGTACCCGATGGATTGATATGCAGAACATGTATCTGGCAAAGTCACACGCTGGCTTTTCGCAGTACACACCTTATGCTGCAAAAACTCAATCTGAATCGAATGATAAGCGAAATAATTTCCTCGCCTTGGTGTTATGTCTGATGATGGGAACGGCGGCCCTACCCCACGTTTTGACCCGTTACTACACAACGCCATCGGTGACCGAAAGCAGAGACTCTGTTTTCTGGTCTTTGTTTTTTATTATGTTGCTCTATATTACGATCCCTGCGCTTGCTATCCTATTAAAATATGATATTTATACTTCACTGGTAGGTAGTAAATTTTCCGATCTTCCGGCATGGGTTACCTACTGGGCAAACATCGACAAACTAAATCCCTTGGTGAGTATCATCGATATCAATAATGATGGGATCGTGCAACTATCTGAGATCAATATTGACGGTGATATCGTCGTACTAGCTACGCCAGAGATTTCTGGCTTGCCGTATGTCATTTCTGGCTTAGTTGCAGCGGGTGGATTGGCAGCCGCGTTATCAACCGCTGATGGATTATTGCTGACAATCTCCAATTCTTTATCGCACGATATTTACTACAAAATGATTGATCCGTCTGCCTCGACGCAAAAGCGCGTGACGATTTCTAAACTTTTTTTACTCGTGGTTGCGCTGTTCGCTGCATATGTTGCCTCATTGAAACCAGCAGATATTTTGTCACTTGTTGGTGCAGCGTTCTCCGTTGCAGCATCGACGCTCTTTCCTGCACTGGTATTGGGCATTTTCTGGAAACGAACGAACCACCAGGGTGCAATCGCCGGCATCATTACCGGCTTTAGTGTATGTATCTTTTACATGATCTATACACATCCATTGTTCGGCGGCAATATTCATAACCAATGGTGGCACATCGCACCGATCTCTGCAGGTGTGTTCGGCGTGCCCGCTGGTTTTATCGCTATGACACTGGTGAGTATATTCACCCCAAAGCCAGATATACATACGCTAGAACTCATTGACTATATCCGCGCTCCTTGATATAAAAATAGAACTTATGCAAAACCGTTCCAGCGATGTCATCGTTGCTGGCTGGGACAGTTTTGCGACACTACTTCGTTTCTGATTGACGCAACTGACCTGGCCTTTCCGCGTGGGTAGGTAACCTCTGGCCGATCATGTCGCCAGCTTTTGTTATGAGACCCTGCTGGTTCAGTTTAGCGTGAGCATACACTTCACTATGGTCTGGCACGTTTCTTGATATAGTCAGAATCAACAGCACTCGCGGAAATTTGACATGGCAAAATTTTTTAATGAAATGACTGCTGACGTAGCAAGCAGCCCAGATACTCTGAACTTAACGCGGGCACACTATCGCGACTTTGATTTGTGGTTGAAACAGCAAACCACGGAACGTTTACAACGCAAGCGTGCTGAAGCCGACCTGAGTTTCCGACGCGTAGGGATTACCTTCGCGGTTTATGGTGACGATGCAGGTACTGAGCGGCTGATTCCTTTTGACATTATTCCGCGGATCATTCCTGCGCACGAATGGCAGCAGTTGCAAACTGGTCTGGTCCAACGCGTACAAGCGCTCAATATGTTCATTCATGACGTTTATCACGATCAGAATATCATTAAGGCGGGGATTATTCCGCCAGAGCAGATTTATAAAAACGCACAGTACCGTCCTGAGATGCAGGGCATTTCAGTTGCATCAAATATCTATGCTCACATCGCAGGCGTTGATATTGTACGTGCAGGTGCCGGCGAGTTTTACGTCTTGGAAGACAACTTACGGGTACCGTCCGGTGTGTCGTATATGCTGGAAGATCGCAAGATGATGATGCGACTCTTTCCCGAATTATTCAGTAGCAATAAAATTGCGCCGGTCGATCATTATCCGGATATGTTGCTCGACAATCTGCGCTCTGTCGCACCGGTTGGTGTCGATAATCCTACCGTCGTTGTCATGACGCCTGGGATGTATAACTCAGCCTACTTTGAACATGCATTTCTTGCCCAACAAATGGGTGTCGAGCTCGTTGAAGGAAAAGATTTATTCGTCAACGACAACGCCGTCTATATGCGAACCACCCGAGGACCGAAGCGTGTCGACGTTATTTATCGCCGTATTGATGATGATTTCCTTGATCCGCTGGCATTCCGCCCAGATTCTTCACTTGGCGTTCCGGGCTTGTTGTCGGTTTACCGTTCTGGCCGAGTGACTTTAGCCAATGCCATCGGCACCGGCGTGGCGGATGATAAATCGATTTATCCATATGTACCGGATATGATCAGATTTTATTTATCGGAAGAACCAATTCTCAATAACGTGCCGACTTACCAATGCCGTAAGCCAGAAGATCTCTCTTACACGCTAGCGAACTTGTCTGAGTTGGTCGTCAAAGAAGTCCACGGTGCAGGTGGTTACGGAATGCTGGTTGGACCGGCTTCAACCAAGCAGCAAATTGAAGATTTCCGCCAGCGGATTATTGCTAAGCCTGACGGCTATATTGCGCAACCAACGCTGGCATTGTCTGCTTGCCCTACTTTTGTTGAGAATGGCATTGCGCCACGCCATATCGATTTACGACCATTTGTCTTATCCGGAAAAACCATATCAATGGTACCTGGTGGATTGACGCGGGTTGCTTTGCAAGAAGGCTCACTGGTCGTCAACTCGTCGCAAGGCGGGGGAACCAAAGATACCTGGATTTTAGAAAAATAATTCAGTCAGCGCAATCGAACCACCGCTGATTTCACAGCGTCATTACTGACGCGTTAGGAACTACAATGCTAAGTCGTACCGCAGATCATTTATTCTGGATGGCCCGTTACACTGAGCGGGCAGAAAATACGGCACGTATGCTGGACGTGAATGTGCAGACATCAATGCTGCCACAATCAGCTGAAAATGCAGAGCACGGTTGGCGTGCGATGCTGGGGATCTCCGAATTGCAATCAGCATTCGATCACCATTACGGCATACTGACCAAAAAAGATGTCCTCGATTTTATGGTGCGTGATCCAATGAACCCATCATCCATTGCTTCATGTCTGAAAGAAGCACGTGAGAATGCACGTGCTGTGCGCGGAACACTAACGACGGAAGTGTGGGAGACACAAAATGCCACCTGGCTGGAAGTCCAAGAAAAATTGGCTAGCGGGATGCTAGAACAAGATCCGGGTCAGTTTTTTGAGTGGGTGAAGTTTCGCTCACATCTGTCGCGCGGCGTGACGCTTGGAACAATGCTCAAAGATGAAGCTGTGCACTTCATCCGTTTAGGAACCTTCCTGGAGCGTGCAGATAATACCGCACGGATTTTAGATGTGAAATTTCATGGCATCAATGAAATCGAACGAAATCAGCAAGTGATGCAGCGCGACTTTTATTACTGGGGCGCGTTATTACGTTCTGTCTCTGGGTTTGAAATTTATCGTAAAGTATATCGAGATGTGATTACACCAGAACGTGTTGCTGAGCTATTGATGTTACGTGGTGATATGCCGCGCTCTTTGCTAGCATGCATGGATGACGTGGTCGCCAACTTAGCCGAGGTACGCAACGACGTCTCCGCTGATACTGAGCGTCTAGCAGGAAAGCTGCATGCAGACCTTAAATTTGCGAAAATCGAAGATATTCTTGAAGCTGGTTTACACGATACTTTAACGGAATTTTTAGAACGTATTTTTGAATTGGGTAATCGCATCAGTCGCGATTTCTTGGTTCCGCTAGCCGCGTAGTCCTGTTATGCAACTCCTCATTCAGCACCAGACGACATATCAGTATTCGCAGCCGTCAACGTATACTATTCAACAGTTACGTTTGACGCCGCGAATCGAAGCCCATCAGCAAATGATTCACTGGGAAGTCAAAACAGCAGGTCATAAAACAGCGTTCATTGATGCCTATGGTAATCAGTCACATACACTGACGATTACCGGTCCGCACTCCACTATCAGCATTCTGGCGCATGGCGTTGTTGATGTACGGACACCCGTGGGCGGACGCATTGTTGATTCTGAAAATTTTTCACCACTTGTATTTACCGTACCTACGCGACTGACAGCCGCAACATCTGCAATCTCTGACTTTGCGTTGCGTCATTTACCGCGCGATAGGGTCGCAACAACGGTAGAACTTCTGCAACTCGCAAGCAACATTCAGATGGCAGTTGCATATCGTAGCGGATCCACGATCGTCACCAGTACAGCGGATGACGCACTGAGTATGGGATTGGGTGTTTGTCAGGATCATGCTCATTTATTTTTAGCTTGTTGCCATGTGCGCGGCATTCCGGCACGTTATGTTTCTGGCTATATTGATCCAGAGACAAGTGACCACGCCGATAGCCATGCATGGGTTGATGTCTGGGCGCAGGACAATGACTATCATGGTTGGGTCAGCATTGACGTCACCCATGCCTGCCTGATGACCGAGGCGTACTGCCGTCTGGCGATAGGGCGTGACTATGATTCAGCGGCACCTGTCAGGGGTGTTCGTCGCGGTGGTGGTAATGAGACACTGGAAGTCAGTGTTCATGTCACACCACGTTGATTCTGCTCCTTATGCTTCTTATCTCTACAGATGAGGTAAAATTCATTCTTTGTTCTTCATTGTTTTATTGAATTATGACTTACTGTGTTGGCATACGCCTGAACGCCGGGCTGGTATTTTTGTCAGATTCCCGCACCAATGCAGGAGTAGATCAGGTCGGCACATTCCGCAAAATGTCCGTATTTGAAAATGCTGGCGACCGCATGATGGTCTTGATGACGGCCGGAAATTTATCTATTTCACAATCAGTTCGTGAGTTGTTGTCAGATTTTAAAGACGACAATGGTAACAGTATCTGGAATGTTCCGAATATGTACGAAGCGGCACGTATTCTGGGCGCTGCAGTAAGAACAGTGTATCAACGCGATGCCAAAGCATTGGCGGATTTTGGCATTGATTTTAATCTCAGCCTGATGTTTGGTGGTCAGATCGGTGAAGAACGTTGTCGTTTATTTCAGATTTATGCGGCTGGCAACTTTATTGAGGCGCATGATGAAAATACCTATTTCCAGATCGGTGAAGCGAAATACGGCAAACCGATTTTAGATCGCGTCATTAATCCAGCCACAAGCCTCGATGAGGCGGCCAAATGTGCCCTGATCTCGATGGACTCCACGCTACGCTCAAACGTCTCTGTCGGCTTGCCTTTAGATTTATTAGTCTATGAAAACAACCGACTGGCAGTTACCCGCTTCGTGACCATAGATGAAAAAAATCAATACTTTCAGATGATCCGCAATACATGGGGTGAGCAATTAAAAGCGGTCTTCGAAGGTATTGACGCCCCTATCTGGGATGCTGAAGTCAATCTGCATAAGAGCACCAATACCAATAACTCTACCGTATTATCTCAGTCCAGTGTGTGCAATAGACCAGTATTAGTCGCACATCCACGCAACCACGATAGCAAAACCCCGTCCGGCGAGATTCAATCCTTTGCCAGTCAGACGACGTCTGGTAAACAACATTAGTCTTCTCTCTTCTGCCGTGGTGCTTTGCGGTGACAGCGTCGCACTATTCGTTGTCATCAGCATCGCCTTGGACGATCTCTGTTGCCTACTATTACCTGTAGCTCCGCAGGGATAACGGTTGCATCATCACATTGAAAAACACGTTTAATCGGGTCTATGGATATCTGATTTGATCATGGTTTTTGTCTGTGCGCTCGCCATCGTTGTTACTCGGCGTGCCGCGTACGCATTGCCATAGATACGCATTGTAAGCCCCTCTTCCCTCCCACTTTTATTCCCTATCCCCGTCATCAATTGCGCTGCATGTAAGTTGGCAGTTGCGGAGTATGAGTTGTCACCCAGCGAGGTGTTTGATTGACTTTACTCGTCATAAACTTATCTCACGATGTATGAATACTACATTTAAGAATCAATCAACAGATTGCTCTGGCGCATGTGATTACCTGCGTGCGATGGGAAAAATGTATTTTCAGCAGTAACGAGTGTAGGAAAATAAAAGAGAAATATATGTCAGTCATTGATACAAGAATGTGGAGAGCCACTGCCAATCTGATATTGGCCGGTGTGTTTATCTTGAGCAGCCGTCCATTTCTAGCCTTTGCCTCAACAGCAGAATTAAGCCGTTCTACGAATCAATCAACGGCAGACATTTCACCTATTGACGCGGTCATTAACAATAATCTGCCAGAGGCTACAGCCAACTGCAATGATCATAGAAGTATCACCATCAGTGGGCTAGAACTGCTGTCAAAACAAACGCGTACGCAAATCCTCAATAACATGCCTGCTTGTGTTGAAGAGGAAAAACTTAATCAGTTCTCTAGGCTTATTACTGCCGCCTTTATTAGCGCTGGCTATCCAAAAATTCAAATAAGCAATCAGTCCAGCAGCGATAACGAACAAGTTCGCTTACATGTTGAACCTAGGCGTATTCATAATATCGTCGGGGCCAGCACGACCATTAATCCCAGTTTAATTTTTCCAAATTATAAAAATCACCCCTTCCTCAACGTCGATGATCTTGATCAGGGATTAGAACAAATCAATCGCCTGAGCAGTAATCAAGCAGAAATAGAAATTTATTCAAGCGCGGATAACGATGTCACGATTCATTTAATAAACCAAGAAAAAAGTCGTTTCCACGGCAGCCTGACGATTGACAATACAGGCCAGTCCGGCACTGGAAAAATGGTGGAGCGAGCACATTTCTCTATTGATAGTCCACTGGGACTTTCCGACTTCATGGCGTTTGGAGGGAGTAAATCTTCCAGTAGTCGAAGTGCCTATTTTTCATACGACATTCCCTGGGGTTATTGGTTACTTAGCGCAAATATCAGTAAATCTGATTATCAATCACTATTACAACTAACCAATAGTCTTGCTCGACAAAGTGGCCAGACGCCGCAAGACTCAGTCAGATTGGAACGAGTAATTCAACGCAACGAGAATACTGTAACGAAGATCTTCGGACAATTGTCTCGTACCAATACACGCAGCGAACTCTTAAATAGCGTCATTGATGTACAAAGCCCAACAATCACTAAATCACAACTTGGATTTAATCGGACTAGCCTATTTTCTTCATCAAGTTTGACTACCAACGTTGAATGGCAAAGAGGTCTTGGATTATTCAATGCAACAGCGGATGCTTCTAACATTTCAGCTGATTATCCGCACGCTCGATTTGACAAATTTCTATTGTCTGCAAACTTGAGTGGAAATACCCCCATAAAAAATCAAGCGCTAATCTATGAGCATCAATTCTTTGCACAATATTCGTCACAGCGTTTATATGCAATAGAACAATTTAGTGCCACAGATCGATCTAGTGTTCGTGGCTTGTCTGACTGGGGTGCTGCGGGCGACAGCGGCTTCACCTTGCGCAATACATTTTCTCTACCGTTCAATCAATACAGCGTATTTTTCCGCCCCAGACTCGGCCTTGATGCAGGTGAAGTATGGAACGCCGGCGAAAATCATCAACGTCAAAAAGCAGTAAGTGCAAGCATCGGCCTCACTCTTCAAGTAAAAACCGCGACCTTAGACGTCGAATATGCAAGAGGAAAAACCTCGCTCATGCCAATGTTGGTAAACAAATTCACGGCCACTGGCTCATGGTCGTTTTGACGTTATGAGCGTCCAATAACTAGTGACTAGTCAATGTCATTGAGCCTTTGTAGTTTCTATTTTTTATATCTTCAGGGAGTCCAAAAATGAAAACCAAACCTAAGCATCATTGGGAATTATCACAAACCAGTCGGATAGCTGTTCTGATCGGTATTGCCTGCCTCAGTATGCGCCCGGTAACCGCACAAATTGTGACTTCTGGTGGTACCTCGGTCAGAAATCAAAATGGCGTAGACATTGTCAATATTGTCGCGCCAAATGGCCAAGGACTATCACATAACAAGTACACACAATACAACGTTGGTACGCAAGGTGCGGTATTAAACAATGCCGTACAATCTGGCCAATCACAGTTAGCAGGTCAATTAGGGGCGAACAGTAATCTCAACGGTACTGCAGCTAAGGTGATTCTCAATGAAGTGATCAGTCAAAATCCTTCTCTGTTACTTGGTAAGCAAGAAGTATTTGGTGTCGTTGCTGATTATGTACTCGCTAATCCCAACGGAATCACCTGCAATGGTTGCGGCTTCATTAATACGCCAAGGGCATCATTGGTCGTAGGATCAGCCAACGTTAATAACGGTTCATTAAATGATTTTACCGTTGGAGCAGGGGCAAATAAAAATGCGGTGCTCAGTGTGCAGGGTGATGTATCAGCTGGAAAAATTCTGGATTTGATCGCACCAAAAATTCAAATATCAGCCAATATTAATGCGGATCAAACTATTAATGTTTTTTCTGGGCGGAATAATATTGCACTCAATTCTGATGATACCTTAGCAATCAGAACATTAACAGAACCAGCCGCGCCGCCACCGCCAGCACCGCCATCTCCACCAACAATCACAGTATGCATATTTAATATATGCGTCGATATACCTGACCTTACAGCCATCATTAATTCTGCTTTCGCGCCGCCACCGCCACCAGCAGTTACTCCAGCCAATGTACAGGCCCAAGTTCTTGATGCGAGCATCTTTGGCAGGATGCAGGCGGGTCGAATTCGCTTGTATAACACAGACAGTTCCGCCACGACGCGAATACAGGCGCAATTAACTGGCAAAGAATTGATCAATACCGATATCGCGGGCAAACTTTCAATACTAGGCAGTCAATTACGTGCGGCAAATGCAGACATTCAGGCGAGCGACATTTTAATCGGTGCGATAGTAAACTCTGCCACCACGCAGACGCAAGACCATAAAGATGGGTTTCATGACACACTTGTCTATTGGACACATGATACGAAAGATACTCATACAACACAAACAGTAGCCAGTACTGACATTGGGATTTCTGGCAATCTTAATATCCAGGCTCGCAACGGAAAATTAGAGGTTGATGCCACTAGCATGCAAGCGAACAATATATCGTTGGGAGGCTCTCAAGGCCTACGTATTGCTGGGGTGACAACAACAAACAGTACTTCGCACGAAGAAAAGTTCTCGTATGAGGGATCCGACAACAATACTGGCTTCAATAACATTTATCACTCCGAAGACAGCTACCGTGGCTCCACAATCAATGCGAATAATATCAACATTAACTCCTATGGTACTGTCGAATTAGCTGGCGCGAAAGTTGCCGCTAATAATGGCCTATTAATTAATGCAGATAGAGTAAATCTACTCAGCGAACTCACGAAAAAATCAGATAGTAGCGATAAAAAAGTCGATGCTATGTTGCTCGTAGTGGTAAATAAAGAACAAGAAGACAGTAACTTTTACAAAGAAGCAAATCAACATGGCAGCACTTTGAGTGCTGGAGGAAATTTATATATCAATGGAAATAGCGGCATTTCTTCTATTGGTACAAAAATGACCGGTAGTGCAGTGCAATTATCGGGCGCTAACTTGTCCTTTGATCAGGCGATAAGCAGTGTGCAATCAGGTGATGCCCATCATACAAATGGCTTTTTGAATTCCCCTCAATATGCACACTCAACAAGTAAGCTTGACGAAAAATCCCTGCTCACCGAAATCACTGCCACGCAAGGTGATTTAAACGTAAACGGTTCAACTATTTCTCTTGTCGCCACGAACATGAAAGCAGCAGGTAAAGCGACGGTCAATGCCAGCAACAGTCTGAAAATGAGCGGTGCAGACGAAGTCCATTCCACCGTGGTTTCGGAATGGACGCCCTCATTTGACTCCTATCTCATCCAGGACGGTGCAACACCACAAGTGTCGACTGATCTACCCAAAACCTTCGATGAATTTGCCAATTTGATTTTAAACAATGATGGCGGTTGGCAATGGCGAATAGGTGCTAGATTTAATGGTAACACGCATGATCTCATCGACAAAGCAATCAATCGCAATGGTAGTCAAATTGCCAGTAACGGCGATATCAATATCAATGGCGG
This sequence comes from Undibacterium sp. RuRC25W, assembly GCF_049339825.1. Taxonomy (NCBI): domain Bacteria; kingdom Pseudomonadati; phylum Pseudomonadota; class Betaproteobacteria; order Burkholderiales; family Oxalobacteraceae; genus Undibacterium; species Undibacterium sp. RuRC25W. The sequence goes on from NZ_JBMPPD010000002.1 coordinate 66,668, forward strand.
CAATCAACTGAGTGTTGCCGGTAGCCGTATTAGTTCAGCAATGGGCAATGCAAACGTGAGAGCTCAAAATATTTCTCTGAGTGCAGAAAATAATGCTGTCATTCATGAAGACAATAAAAAGACTGACGGTATCGGCCCTTATTTCACGTTTGGACTCGACCGGATTGGTGCTGGTGTCGATTTAGTCACATTCCAACATAACGTCAAAGATGAAACAAACAAAGCGCAAGTCTCATCAATTCAGAGTAAGGGAAACACAAGCATCAACGCTACACAAAACTTGAATAATCAGGGTGGTGCCTTGATCGCTGGAAATCATCTGACGGTCAATGCCAATGCTATATCCAATAGCAATGCCAGTGATTTCAAGATCCATACCGAGGTATTGGCTGATCTCGGACTTGAAGCAGAAGTTTTTGCCAGCCTTGATCCGCGGGTCGGAGCACGTGCCGCTGTGTTTGGTGACCTGGAAGTGAAACGAGACATCAATGGAACATCAGTTGCAAGTCGTATGGAGGGTGCTGATATTGTCGTCGCGGCAAATAGCTCTATCACGGATATAGGTACAAGCTACAAAACGCCAGGTAACATTAATATCAGTTCCGCTGGGACTTACCTGAGCAAAGAGGCAGAGAATCTGCAAATGCATATAGACGACAAAGCCCGGGGGAAGCTGGAACTGCAAGTTTACACAACATCGTTTGACGATATTGCAATCAAAGGTATTGTTTCAGGCCAATTGAACCATACTGATACGGGCACAACGCAAGCCGTCAAAACAAACTTCAATGCGGCTAATTTAAATGTTACTGCGTTAAATAGCCTTACCAGCTCCGCCGATGTTGCAGTGACAAATAACGTCAATTTTTCTTCTAACAACCTGACAAACATCAGTTTTGCTAATAATCGTTCATGGGAAAATAGCGGCGGTTTCAATGCAACTGTCGGCCTCGGAGTAGATCTGATATTTGCCGGCCCGGCGGTTATTCCCGTACCGATGATTAATCTGGCAGGTGGATTCAACTATAAAAAAATAGCCGATACCAAATCAGTCGCAGCCAACATTAATGGCGGCAATGTCTTGATCAATGGTGGCAAAAAAGCATGGGTACAAGGTGCAAACATCACAACACCAGGTGACCTCACCATCACAGGGCCCTTGGCATGGTATGACCGTGCTTACGATACACATCATGCCGAAGGTATAGCAATTGACGGTAGTTTTGATCTTCAATTTCAAATTGGAAAAAACTTTAAATTCGGTGTCACTGCGGATCTTGATTTTATTGATGAAAACGGTACTGTTGGTCATGGTGGCGCAGTGAATGCCAAGACGATGAACGTTCTTGCAAATGCCACAGATACAGGGGCTCTGTTAGCCGGAACAAAGATAAAAGCGGATAGTGTTTCCGTTATCAATAAAGCCGGGGATGTCAGCTTAATCGCAGCGCAAGGTGACTCTTATATAGCCGACTTTGGCGGTGGCTTTGCGTTTGGAATTGGCGTAGGAAAAGGGTTAGATAGTCTGAAAGTTGGGGGCCGGGTTGATCTCACTTTTGACAATCAACATACCAACGATGTCGGTTCAATTTCAGCCAAAAATATCAATCTGACGGCGGGCAATAACCTGACACTGCAAGGTACGAGTATCAATGCGGATAGCATGACTGGAAGCGTCGGTAAAGATTTAACTATTGTCTCAGCGGTTGATCGTGAAAATAAATTCAGGTTATTAGTTGACGTTGGCGTCGGTGGTTCACCTTCACCAATTAAAACAGGTCTCGATGGCGCAAATGCAGTACGAAACAATTTGCTTAACGGTGATATTTTTGGCTTCGCTGCTCACGCTAAATTTGACGGTCAATTCATCGATTACTTACATACCAATAAAAGTCTGATTAATATCGCCAAACTCGATTTACCTGTAGGTGGAAAAGTTGCTGTTCAAGCGGCTTCGGTTACTTCTGGCGGTGGCATTAACTTTGGTTCAGCATCTATCAGTACGGCTACCAATTTCGATAAAGACCACCGTTTAGCACTGGCATTTGATGTCAATACCAATATTTTCAAAATGGTACAGCAGGCTATTAAAGATATCGACGCTGGAAGAACCCCGTGGATACAAGCTTCTGCTACCTGGACTGACGATGTGGTTGTAAGCAATATCAATCTCAAGCAGTAATTCTTCATCATGACCATGATACGGTGTTCATATGGCAGTAAGAATATGAATACCGTATTTCATCTAAAAAAAAACCTCGTTTAGATAAAGGATCTTTATCTAAAAGTTTGACCTTAGTCTGATGAATTTCAACTGACGAATTCGAACTAATTTATCCGTTTAATTTAAGCACTTCTTTACAGAGTGTGGAGAACGATCGAGTCAATTCCAAGCAGCTATTATTTTGAAAAAGAACGGAAATAGAATGACATTACATACAAAACTCATCTGGCTAGTAGCAATGAATCTAGGTTCATTAGGAATAGCAAATGCCCAAGTACAAAACAGACCCGCTACCAATGACTGCGAAGTCGGTACGACAATTACAGCAATGACACCAAATGCAGGGGTTGCAAGAAATGGATCAGTCTACTCAAGTACTTTGTACGACCCGCTTAACACGGTAAACAACACCAGTATGAATCCTAAAAAAATTCAGATTCGCGTAACAAAAAACGGCGCACCAAAAGCAAACTGTTCGGTCATATGGCAAGCAAGAAATGGCAATGCGAGCGGCTGGGTCTTTCCAGACAGTACGATTTCGGATCAAAATGGCTATGTCAGCGCATGGTGGGTCGCTGGATCGGCACAAAATCAAAGTGTCGACGCGAGTATTCAACAGACAGATGGCGTCATCAAATTAGCAACGATTTCCGGCACTGCTTATAGTCACAGTACCAGATCAAACTCCATCCATGTTCAATGGGATACCTCTGCGTGGAGCAAATTTAGAGCGGATATTACACCTCTCACATGGCAACCAACAACCTACTATGAAGTCATCGGTTTTAATGGCGGCTATAGCGGAATACAAAATACGCAAACGCTATTTTCGCTGTGGGATATTAATGGCGTCAGTCCTATCGTCATCGATTCAGGTATTTCACGATGTTCAAATTTCGGTGGAGAAGGCACCGGCATCAAATGTGAAGCACCGTTCTCGCCAAAAACCAATATCACGTATCGCTTTGAATTAGAAATCAACGTTGTCGCAGGTGGAATGCAAGACTATACGATGTACTTCACAGACACCAGTACGAATCAACGAAATAAACTAGCAACCTTACGGCTGCCCTACGCACTGCCTCAAAGCGGCGCCTATGGCTTTGTTGAAGATTGGGCTACCGATGCTAGATCATGCCTAGATAATCCCATTAGATCCGCTGTTTATAGCAATGTATGGTACTTCAACTCTGCCACACAACAATGGATCAATAGTAAAACGGCGAAGGGAGATGCCGTGTACACGCCCAATCATAATGAAATTTGTACCAACTATAATTTTGACTTTAGCAATGGTACTTTTATGCTAAGTAGTGGCGGAACAAACGTCGGCTACCCATTGAACATGCCGGCAAGTCCCGCGACCTACCCCATCGTCCAAGCCAGTGCACAAATCAACGCGGGATTTTACAAACTGATTAATACAAATAGCGGGATGGCACTCGATGTGACCGGAGGTTCTAGGGTGCGAGGTACCAATATTGAAATATGGCCTGACAACGCAGGTGGAGCACAAGTCTGGTATCTGAAAGAAATCCGGTCAGGTGTATTTAATTTAATTAACCCGCAAAGTAATATGGCCTTAGATGTGACCGGCGGTAGCTTGAACCAAGGCACAACAGTAGAAATTTGGGATATTAACGGTGCTGGTGCACAAGAATGGCGACTCGTCGCTACGCGTGACGGCACCTACAACTTAATCAACCCACAGAGCGGTCTAGCACTAGATGTGACCAGCAGCGGAACATCTCCTGGGGTACGTGTTCAAACCTGGACACCAAACGGAACTAAAGCCCAGGAATGGAAACTCATCGCTCTTTGATATCACGATAGACGTCTCGTATTTCGCAGAAAATCTGACAGTGTAGAATTACCTCACTATGCTGTCAGATCAAATGAGACTCGGTATCAGCGACAGCGTGGTTCGGCGTTACAGATCGATTTCGACGACGGTATTCACTCGGGGTGTCGGTATACCATCGCCGGAAGGTCCGACTAAAGTTAGTTGGATCTTTATATCCAAGCCGCATTGCAATGACCTCAATAGCGTCATTTGTATTCCGTAAATACCAACAAGCAAGTTCCTTGTGATTAGCATCGATCAAATCCTTAAAACTGGTTCCCTCCTCTTTTAACTTACGCATTAAAGTGCGACTTGAAACGCAAAAATAGCCAGCGACATGACCCAATTCAGGCATACGATCAGTCGTCAAATCTACACGTTTGAGAAGGTCGGCAACACGGAATGCAAATGCTTGCTTGCGACTTTTTACATTTTGATTTAAGCGGTCACATTCATGTAAAGACAGCGTCATTATTACGCTATCGGAGGTAATACAAGCTTGATCCAGCATGTCTGACGGAAAATGAATAACGAGATCATCATAACCAAAACGAACCTGGCAAGGACTAAATTTACGATAAACATCGGACCACACTTTTTCTGGGAAAGGCAGGTCAACGACGATATTATTTAAATTTGCACTGATGACCGATTGAAACCCTCGCACTAAAGTAGCGAATATCGCTTCGAAAAAAAATTGACTCTCTCCACCCAAACTCACTCGTTGCGAAATGATCAAGTTACCTTCTGTCTCGTTCTCAACAAATGCAAAAGTGAAGGCGTCTGCTCGCAAGTGGCCGTACGTTGCAATTACCTGTACCGCTCGTCTAAGGTTATCGCAAGCAGTTGCGGCATTTCCTACGACCCCATGGGCGGCTGCATCACCATCTTGCCCCAACTCCAGACCCAACCAAGGACAAAATAGTAAACGTTTCGCCTCATTGATCATTTTTCCATATCGCTTGATATCAATCATGCCATCTGCGATATTGATATGCTCAAGAGTAAGGCCTGACGCCGCAAGCACTTTGATCGCATCAACATTTCGCACCAATAGTTGCGAATACATGCGGCGTACATAAGACGAATGCACGCTATACATTTCTAGCTCTTGGAGAGCAGCCATTATCGCTTCCTAAAAATTTCTTTAAAGAAGTTTAAAGGACCTTTTTTGTTTCAATAAAGTATATTAATGAAATACAACAAAAAGTAACAATTTTTTGCATTGAGAGAGTCGAATTGGAGTCGACGAGAGATAATGGAGAATTCATCTCCATGTGAATTCAACGTAGTACGCTGACAGTAAAAAAATCCCTGCGAGTCGGCACAGACATTTTTTGCATCAAGTTTGCCGATCTGTTCCAACAAATAGCATTCACTCAGTGCTAGTTCAAGCCGGCTGATGCCATTCACAATCGGCAGTATGGTCATGCACCATGCCGATCGCTTGCATGTAAGCGTAGATAATCGTTGACCCGACAAACTTAAAACCGCGTTGACGTAAATCCTTCGAAATCTGATCGGACAACGGTGTCGTAATAATACGTTCACCATTGTTGTATATCGGTTTGCCATCAACATAAGCCCACAGATACTTCTCTAAGCTGTTCTCTTCTTGGCACAAACGCAGGTAGGCTTTAGCGTTCGTTATCGCAGCCGCCACTTTTAAACGATTACGCACAATTCCAGGGTTGGCTAACAACGCTGCGACTTTCTCATCGTCGTAACAAGCTATTTGATGAGCATCCCAGTCGTCAAATGCACGTCGGTAATTTTCGCGTTTGTTCAAAATGGTTTCCCAACTTAAACCTGCCTGTGCTCCTTCCAAATTCAACATTTCAAACAAACGTCGTTCATCATGACAAGGAACGCCCCACTCGTGATCATGGTAATGAAGGTAAAGGGGATTCGCCGTATTTGCCCAGGCACATCGTTTTTTTTGCATACAAAAATAAAAGACCCAAAAAGAGTGAAGTGACGATCATGCTGCATTTTACGCCTGAACATTTTCTTATCCAACCACAAATAAACCAACCATTATTTCCAAGCATTTCTTACCAAATTTCCTTCTATCAACTAATAGAGTCACTCCTACTGAAATTTGGCAGTTTTCGACGATGATTTGTCACTTACAGCAGTGTTTGACTTTAACCACGCAAAATAAAATCAACGCTAGATGTACATAATCCGGTTCTGAAAAATGCTGATGCTGATTGTGTCAGAGCATGGATGCGAACATCCACCAAACGTATCCCATCAATTTCATATCCGCATTTAGAGGGTGTTGTATGTCATCGAGAAAAACAAAAAACACAGGAATCCTTAGTGACATAAGCCTCACTGCCATGTTGCTGTATGTTAGTCATGCGCTGCCAGCAAGGGCAGCCGAAGAGCTCAATCTACAAGTAGCCATGCCGTCAGCACCACTGGAGGTAGCAGAGAATACCTTCACCAATGACACCGAACATCCCTCTGATATCAAACCTGTGTGCCGCGACAGACGAACAGTTATCGTCAGCGGACTCGATTTGCTATCGAAAAAGGAACAAACTCACATCGTAGATCATATACCTTTGTGTATAGAACAAAAAAATCTCAACGACTTTTCTAAACTGATGACAGCCTCTTTTGTCAGTGCAGGCTATTTTAAAATTCATATCAATCATCAGTCATCCACTAAAAGTGACGATATCCATTTGTCTGTTGAACCAGTAAGGATTGACGATATTGTCGGTGCGAGCAAAACGATCAATCCTGATTTTATTTTTCCAGGCTATAAAAATCATCCCTATCTTCATCGTCGTGACCTTGACCAGGGTTTAGAACAAATCAATCGACTCAGTAGTAATCACGCAGAAATCGATGTCGACCCAAGTTCTGACAATGCGGTCATCATCAGATTAAAAAATCAGGAAAAAGAGCGTCTACATGGAAGTATCGGTATTGATAACTCGGGAGAGATCCACACAGGAAAAGTAATGCGACGCGCAAGTGTTTCTCTTGACAGTCCGTTAGGGTTTTCTGATTTTCTATCCATGGGGGGAAGTCAATCTTCAGGCACCCAAAATATCAGCACCTCGTACAATGTTCCCTATGGATATTGGTTGCTCAACGGAAACATTAGTGAATACAGTAAAGAATCAACGATATTACTTAACGATGTCAAAGCACAAAACCGCTGTCGGACACAACAAGCGTCGGTTCAGCTCGAACGTATCATTCAGCGCAACGGAGAAAGTATTACCAGTCTATCGGGACAGTTATTGCGCGCCAGTGTTCGTAAAACGCTCTCAGATAACCTAATCGAGCACCAAAGTCCTGTCATAACTAAATCACTCATCGCACTTCATCATACGATGCTCTTATCCTCCTCTAGCTTGAAAGTCAATGTTGAGTGGCAACGTGGGCTTGAGAAATTGAATGCAACCAAGGACATTGCAGAGATCGAACGTCAAAATCCGCATGCTCAATTTGATAAATTGATGCTCTCAGACAATTGGAGTGGCAGTATTCCCATTCATCATCACACACTGAACTATGAACAGCAATTCTTGGGACAATATTCAACACAACGTTTATACGGACGAGAACAACTGAGCATTTCAGACGCACCATATATCCGTGGCATGTCCGATTGGGACGTTTCTGGCGACAACGGGTTTGTCTTTCGTAACACGCTGTCCATGCCATTCAACCAGTCCAATGTGTATGTCAGCCCGAGAATAGGTATGGATATTGGCAAAGTATGGAACACATGGGAACGCAATCAAAAACAACAGGTGCGCAGTGCAAGTATAGGACTGACATTGAGAACAACATCAGTCAATATTGATCTTGAATATGCATCAGGAAAGACTTCTTCTACGTCAACCGCTTTCAACCAATTGTACGCCTCTGGAACGTGGTCATTTTGACGCTACCATTTACAAATGATGCAAGAGGTATCAAATTCCTTGATATCTCATTTTTTGCTAATTTTTATAGATGAGGAACTGAGAAAAAAAACCAATTCAAGTGCTCAATGACCATTATCAACGGCCAGACCGACCGAACATTAATTAGTATGACAACCGCTCGCGTTGCATAACAAATAGCGGTCCCAACAGCTGGTAAAAAGCTGCACCTAATGATGAGCTAGCACGACAAAACGGAACTAGAAACACCACTCATCACGCAATGCGCTTTTTCCAGCAATTCATCCTGTCGCCGCCGGTATTCACTAGGCGTAGCATCATACCAGCGACGGAACGTACGGCTAAAATTTCTTGGATCTTGATAGCCAAGGCGCAGTGCGATAATTTCAATGGAATCCTGGGTATTCTTGAGGTACCAAGTAGCAAGTTCTTTATTGCTGCTATCAAGCAGGCTCTGGAAGCTCGTACCCTCGTATTTTAAATTACGCATTAATGTTCTGCTAGAAACACATAACTGATCCGCGACATAAGACAGAACGGGTAAGCCTTCAGTCATCAAATCGATACGCCTTAAAACTTCAATTACCCGTGAAGCAAAGGAGGCTTTACGTCCTTGCAATCGTTGTCGTTTTCTCTCGCACTCGTAAAGATTTGTTTGCATAACTTCTGGGTCTGCAGTGACACATGCTTTATTGAGCATCTCAGGAGGCAAGTGAAAGGTCAATCGCGGCAAACCAAAACGTAACTGACAAGAGCTGAAATCACGATAAATCGTCGACCATTTTTCTTCGACAAAAGGGAGATCGACAACGATTCGGTCTAAATTGGAAGCAATCGATGTTTGAAAAAAACGTACCAACGATGCAAATAGTGATTCAAATAAAAATTGATTAAATTCATCGAAAGAAAATTTTTTTGAAATGATTAATTTGCCACCATAGACATCTTCTACGTACTCAAACGTACATGTATTCGTGCGCAGATGCGCGTACCTTGCGACGGTTTGTAGCGCACTACGGATATCAGGGCACGCTGTAGCCGCAAGCCCCACAACCCCGTGAATCAGCGCCGTACTATCACGAGCAAATTCAAGCCCTAGCCAAGGGCAATTTGATATTCTCCGCGCCTCGCTGACTAGCTTCTTACACGGTTGAATATCGATCAATGCGTCTGGAATATTAATGTCTTCGAGTCTGAGATTGGCTGCGTGAAGTAAGCCATCGGCATCAATGCTACGTACAAGTAACTGTGAATATGTACGCCGTAGATAGGATGCGTGAATATAGCTGCTTGGCAGTGTTTGGATCGACCTCATTAATGACTTCCTCAATCAACATTTCTCTGGAAGTTTAAATGGCATCTATCTCAGGACTCTCCTAAGAAACACAATATTACATCGCGTAACAGAAAAATGTGTACTGAAACAATCCGCATCCATTAGATTTGATGAGGACAGTAATCACCAAGCGTTCGCTTTTTATATTTCTGGACTGCATGACATCGATGACAAGTCTCGCGACCCGCCATCAATACATATTACATTTAATTGTGTCGCAATAAGCGAATCTGGTAAAGTTTGGTATGGACGATTTTCGTAAAAGCCTCATCAAAAGCACCCTCCGCAAGGTTCTTAAACGACGGCATTATCCGTTGGAAGTCATGATGCTTTGTGTACGCTGGTACGTGGCATACCCATTGAGTTTTCGTCACATCGAAGAAATAATGGAAGAACACAGCGTTGTCGTTGATCACGATTGACAAAAGTGGTGCCAGAGCAAGTATCTTAACAACATCGTTGAACGAGGCCACCGGGCTATCAAGCGGCTAACCCGACCGATGATGGGGCTCAAGAATTTCCATAATACTCAAGCAATTATCTCGGGTATTGAAACCATGTATATGATTCACAAGGGACAAATGATGCCTGCCTCCAAAAGTCAGACTTTGTCCAAAGCCGTACAGTTTTATAGCTTCGCTTTTTAATTTTCCGAGGCATTGCCACTTTCCGCGATAGTACTACCTTATTGCGACACAACCTTACATTGACATACTATGCGGGAGTGGCGTCACGATACGCATCTCTTTGGTAGCGGGACGTACGAGCTGATAAATTGCGTTACTACTGCTCGCATTCACAAACAAAGGTACGCTTGCTATCGCTGGGCAAACACCAGACGTACGATAACTTAATGCTGAACTCAACATAGTTTCAGCTGTGTCACCACGTTGATGCGTAAAGTCGTCAGGTACTTGGCAGGTCGGGGTAAAGCCATCGGCATAATCACCAAAACCTTTATCGTTCACCCCTTTAAACTGAATAGAAAAATAAGTCCAGCCACAGTTACCCTGAGGTACAAATCCATAAGGTTTACCACGTGTGGTGGAACCGATCAGATCCACCGTCAGATTCACACCACGCAAGCTATTGATAATCGATTCACTGGCCGATGCAGTACCATAGGTCACCAATAAGCTGACGTGGTTTAAACCCAGCGTCGGCAAAGTTTGATTTGCTGTACCTGAGGAATAAAATGGATAACTGGTATTTTGCGAAGTCAGCTTATCGTTGTAAATGAGCTTTTCAAAAACATGGTTCGTTGTATTTACTGGACCAGCAATCATATAAGCGAGTTCACTGGCGATATATAATAATCCACCACCGTTATAGCGTAAATCAATAATGAGATCACTGATACCAGCTGCTTTTAATTGATTGATTGCATTAGTTAATTCAGCTTCTGATTGCGCAATTTGTGTATCGAAAATGAAATATCCGACATTGCCATTCGTCGTTGGAATAATCTTGATATGTTTAACGGTAACCTCAGGATACGCTGTACTCGTCATTGTGATGCCAGTCTGACCGTTAAAGCCAAACGAATGTGTGGCGACTGGACCGGGTAACAATGCAGCGTTAAGGGCGTTAATATCTGCCTGTACATTGTCATTCACAAAATCAATACCATCAATCGACGTGAGCTTTGCCCCCCGTTGAATACCAGCAGCAGCGGCAGGCGACCCTGGTGCAACGTCAGCGACAATCCAATTTCGTGGCGGCGCACTATTCAAGGCCGCCCACTGAATTCCAAAGTCGAGTGGGTTGCCACTGGATTGCGCATCCCAAGACGCCGTTGTCTGCGACCAGTGAAACTGGTCAACAGGAATTCCTTTTACATCCAACGCTGTCGTTTTCAAGGCGGCGAAATAATCTTGCGGTGTCGCATAATTGGCAGCGACCAGGTTTGTCGGCAACTGCTGATACCACAAATAGGTTTGATTCACAAAAGCAGACAGATATGCTTTTTCATTATCCGCAGTACCTTGCTGATCTATGGTGTTCGGTCTGGGATTAGCACACATATTTGCCATTGAACTGGAGAACACCGGTGTGGATGTCGTGCCGCTATTACTGCCGCCACCACAAGAAGTTAATACGACAAGCATACTGAGGATAATGATTTTTTTCATAGCCGGAACGAATTCAATTGAAGTTAAACGAATACCTAAGAGAAAATCAGACGGAAAGTGATCTCTATTTTAGAGCAGATATACCCTACTTTGGCATGAGACTTTCATGGCGTGAATACATGCCCAAAGCATTTTATTAAAATACCTTTTTTTCATATCAACATAGGTTTTTATCCACAAGGTGAATAATCTCCACTAGTGCGATCGGCACATGAACGCTACTCGCATTACAATGTTTGAAATTTGAAAACAATTAAATGCTTATCTGACTATCCTAGCTTTTGATACCGCTAACATTTCTATTCACTATGCCGACAATACCGCCGAAGACCGCCGCCTCAATGACACCAGCAAAAGGACGCGCCAGCGGCAAAATTACGCTGGCGGACGTCGCTGCCAGAGCTGGCGTTGCCAGCATGACGGCGTCACGGGCAATCAATCAACCTGACATGGTCTCAGCGAGCTTGCGTCAACGCGTTGAAGAGGCAGTCAGCGAATTGGGCTACGTACCAAACCGCGCGGCAAGGGCTCTGGCTTCAGCCCACTCCAACGTCATCGTCGTCTTAGTCCCTTCGTTGTCGAATGCTGTATTTACTGATGTGCTGGAAGGCATCCAGGACGTACTTGATGCAGATAACTACCAGATTCTGATCGGCAATACACGGTACTCTGACGCCGAAGAAGAAAAGCTACTCAATATTTATATGCAATCAAATCCAGACGGAATTTTATTGTCAGGCCTGAGTCATAGCCCGCGCGTCGAACAACTCCTGGCGTCCTCACAAGTACCGGTTGTCTCAATGATGGACCTCGCAGATAAAGCAGATCAGTTATCAGTTGGCTTCTCACAATTTGAAGCCGCCTATACGATGACGCGCTATCTACTCGATAAAGGGCGTCGGCACATTGCCTTTATGGGGGCGCAATTGGATGAGCGGACCCTCAAACGTGCAGAAGGTTACAGGAAAGCGATGCAGGAGGCCGGATGCTACGAAGCACGACTTGAGGTCATGGTCACTGACCCTTCAACTATCGCACTGGGAGCGGAGTTACTGGGACGCATCCTCGCTGCGGCATCTGACTGCGATGCTATCTTTTGCTGCAATGACGACCTTGCACACGGTGCGATTTATCAATGCCAGCGACGTGGTATCGCGGTACCAGAACACGTCGCCATCTGCGGCTTTAATGACTTACCGGCATCGGCATGGATGAAACCATCCGTCACCACGATCAGCACGCCACGTTATCGGATCGGTTACGAAGCTGCAAGTTTATTGCGCGCCATCATCCACAAGGAATTTATAACGCGATCGAAAATTGATCTGGGATTTACGTTAATGGCGAGAGAAAGCGCCTGAAAAACCACATGTAAAACGATCTTTACCCCATCTTACCAAACGGCATTTCATTCGGACTCGCCCCCTACCTCACTAAAATCACTCTATTTTATGCTGTGATGCAGCATAAAATTTTCTTTACAAATTATGTAGCGGTATTAAACTTCAATCTAAATGTTAGCGCTAACATTTAGATTGAAGTTTAATACCGGAAAATACACAATGAATTCAAAGCAGGATCAGATGACGTCAACGGACGTCACGACTTTACGATGGGTAGTAATGGGTGTTTGTGGATGCGGCAAAAGCAAGATTGGTCAAGGCTTAGCGCATCGTCTCCATATGCAGTTCATTGAGGGCGATCAATATCATCCATCATCTAACGTACTGAAAATGCGTGACGGCACGCCCCTGACGGATAGCGATCGCTCAGACTGGCTGATGCAACTGACCAAACTCATTGCTGATGCACGTGAACAAGGGCATGGTCTAGTGCTGTCTTGCTCGGCCTTAAAGCGTGCATACCGTGATTTGTTACGTTCGGCTGATCCGGATTTGCGCTTTATTCACTTGCATGGCGATCGTCACCTCATCGCCGAAAGAATGCAGGCGCGGCAACAGCATTTTATGCCTGTGTCATTGCTTGATAGTCAGCTCGCTGATTTGCAAGTTCTGCAAGACGATGAGGTCGGCATTTCTCTGGACATTGAAGAGACACCCGACACACTCATCAATCACATTATCAAAATGCACACCACATCTCTATAACAACAAACAATAAACCGTATTCTCAGGAGACAACCATGTCATCGCAATTTCAAGAAAAAATACCACACCGACGCTGGGGTATCGGCGCTTTACTCGGCATTGGCGTGCTGATTAATTATATCGATCGCATCGGACTGTCCGTCGCTGCACCGCAAATTCAGGAACTGTTCCAACTTACCGCGGTGCAAATGGGTTTGCTATTTAGCGCGTTTGCTTGGTCGTATGCCGTATTGCAAATCCCCGTCGGCATGGTAATTGATCGGTTTGGTCCGACTAAAGTGGGCCGCTGGGGCGCATTCCTGTGGGGAATCGCTTCCACCATCACGGCGTTTTCGAGTGGCTTTGCTGGGATCTTTTTTGCCCGTATTTTGCTTGGTATCGCTGAAGCCCCGGCGTTCCCTGTTAGCGCCAAAGCAACCGGCTACTGGTTCCCACGCAGCGAGCGTAGTCTGGCAACAGCAATCTTCGATGCAGCGGCTAAATTTTCTAATGTGATTGGCGTACCGCTGGTCGCGGTGACGGTCGTCAGTTTTGGATGGCGTTGGGGTTTCGGTTTAACTGCAGTATTAAGTTTTGCTTACTTCTTTGCGTTCCTGATTATTTATCGCGATCCAAGTGCAGACAAAAAACTGACAGCAGTAGAGTTAAACTATATCCAGCAAGGTGGCGCGGCCGCTGAAGGAAAATCAGAGGCAGGCGCAGTCAATATGCTCGCCTATTTGCTCAAGCAGTCTAAAGTCTGGGGCTTAACGATCGGTTTTGCAGCATATGGTTATTCTTTTTATTTGTTCCTCACCTGGTTGCCAGGCTACCTCGTGCAAACAATGCACATGAGTATTATCAAATCCGCAGGCTTCGCTGCGATTCCATGGGTATTTGCGACCATCACAGATTTGTTTGTCGGTGGCTGGTTAATTGATCATCTGATTTCACGTGGATATAACGAATCCAAAGTCCGTAAAAGCGTTCTGGTAACGGGCATGTTGTTTGGTCTGGCTGTCTTTGGCGCCACACAAACAGTCGATCCTTTCTGGGCAATTTTCTGGATTTCTATTGCGCTCGGTGGCTTGGCATCAGCCGCACCAGTTGGTTGGTCATTACCTTCATTGATCGCACCAAAAGGTGGTGCAGGTACGATCGGCGGCATCATGAACTTCGTCAATAACCTCATGGGTGCCGCTGCGCCTATCGTAACTGGCTACATTGTTGGTGCCACCAATTCCTTCATCAATGCCTTTTTTGTTGCTGGTGTAATTCTGGCCATCGGTATTGTTTCGTTTGTGTTTGTGATGGGGAAAATCGAAGCAATTGACGAACCGGAATAATCATCCCAAGACCACGGCTTTCATTTAGTTCTGTTCCACCGCGGTAGCGTCTGAAGCCACCGCCCTCCCAAGCTGATGTTCAAAGAAAAGTCTCGCAGAGATCAGGGATCTCTGCGCCCTTTTCACTTATAAAAAAGAGAGACCTCGTATGAAAAAACTCGCCCTCACTACCATTGCCACCTGCCTTTGCCTGCTGCAACCATCCGCTCACGCCCAATCAGCCGTTACGATGTACGGCGTCATGGATCTGGGAGTCTCTTATGATCAGGGTGGCATCAACGGCAACGCTTTGCGCGTCACCAGCGGCATGGCAACGCAAAGTCGCTGGGGTTTCCGTGGTACTGAAGATCTGGGTAACGGCCTGTCCGCATTTTTTGTTTTAGAAGGAGGCATTCATGCCGATACCGGTAGTTCGACGCAGAATGGAATCCTGTTCGGACGTACCTCGGTTGTCGGACTAAGCAATCCACTCGGTACCGTATCCGTCGGCTTACAAGATACCCCTTACTTTACGACCCTCAACACGATTGTTGATCCTTTACGTAATGGCATTGCGCGCTCCAACAATGTGATGGCAGCAACGGGTTTCCGTGCTGGGAATTCCATCCTGTTTCGCAGTAATAAGGTCAATGGCTTCAATGCTGATTTGATGTACGTAGCAGGCGAAGTGACTGGTGACATCAATGCCGGACGCGCTATCGGTGGCTCGATCGGCTATAGCGATGGTCCGCTGAATCTGCGTGTTGCTTACCACAATAAAAATAACGATACCGCAACTATTCAAAACACCTCTAAAGCCCGTAATTTATTGTTCGCAGCAAACTATGACTTTGGCGTCGCTGTGGCTTACTTTGGCTATGCGATTGATCAAGGCTTCAACAGCGCCAGCTTGAACAATACGGCCGCAAGTTTTGGCGGTGTCGCTCCAACAGCATCGACGGATAGTAGAGATCTTCAATTGGGTGTGTCGGTACCATTTGGCGTACAAACGGTCGTGGCGACTTATATCCGTAAAGAGGACAAAACCACTCTAGCGCAGGATGCACAGCAATATGCCTTCGCTTATATGTATGCGTTTTCGAAACGGACTGATGGGTACACGTCGTATGCCGTGATCAGAAATAAAAATGGTGCAGCGTACACGGAAGGGAATAGTGAGGAAGTGGGCACGGGGAATAAACAATTGACGGTTGGCTTGCGTCATCGTTTTTGATGTTGATGTTGGTAATGTTGCTTTTAACCTTATCCGCTTGAGACAAAGTAATTTGTGCCGGCACGCAGTGACGACACCCGTAGGGCAAAGTGTGCGGAGCGTTTCTTTGGTCGCAGAATCGCCATCTCATCAATTAACAAGAGTTTGGCGGGTTGCACCCGCCCTCCGCACATCCAGATTACTTAAACAACGATCGTTGGATGCTCATTACCTTCACGTGCACGGATTTCACCAATCCGTGACACGGTCTCACCAGAAGCTGCCAAATGCGCGATCGCTGCGTCTGCGTTTTCTGCAGAAACGATCACGACCATACCAATACCGCAGTTGAATACGCGGTGCATTTCTGCATCAGCGACGCCGCCGTGTTGTTGCAGCCAAGTGAACAGTGGCGGCATTACCCAACCATCTTTGTGCAAAACGGCAGTTAATGTATCGCCTAATACGCGTGGAACGTTTTCAACCAAACCACCGCCAGTAATGTGCGCCATGCCTTTAACTTCGATGGCGTCCATCAGTGCCAGCAATGGTTTAACG
This sequence comes from Undibacterium sp. RuRC25W, assembly GCF_049339825.1. Lineage (NCBI taxonomy): Bacteria > Pseudomonadati > Pseudomonadota > Betaproteobacteria > Burkholderiales > Oxalobacteraceae > Undibacterium > Undibacterium sp. RuRC25W. The sequence continues at coordinate 83,300 of NZ_JBMPPD010000002.1, forward strand.
TAGATGCGGGTTGGCGCCATCAAGGCGTCGCCCAGTGTACGACCATGGAAATCGGCGTTCAGGTCTGGTTTTGCGACTTCAATGATTTTACGCACCAGAGAGAAACCGTTGGAGTGGATACCTGAGGAAGCCAAGCCAAGGATCACGTCGCCTGGTTTGATTTTGCTGCCGTCGATAATTTTGGATTTTTCTACTGCACCGACAGCAAAACCTGCCAGATCGTATTCGCCATCTGGATACATCGATGGCATTTCCGCGGTTTCACCACCGATCAGTGCGCAACCTGCCTGCTCGCAACCAGCGGCAACGCCTTTGATCACGTCAGTCGCAGTAGCAACATCGAGCTTACCGCAGGCAAAATAATCCAAGAAGAACAAAGGTTCTGCGCCTTGTACCAGAATATCATTGACACTCATTGCGACCAGATCGATACCGACCGTGTCGTGTTTATTCAGATGAAAAGCCAGTTTCAGCTTTGTACCTACACCATCTGTACCAGAAACCAGCACTGGCTCTTTGTATTTTTTGCTAACTTCGAACATAGCGCCGAAGCCGCCAATACCCGCCATGACGCCTTCACGCATGGTTCGTTTAGCAAAAGGTTTGATGGCATCGACGAGGGCGTCGCCAGCAACCATATCGACACCAGCGTCGGCGTAAGAGAGAGAAACAGGGGTAGGAGTGCTCATGATATTCGTCAGTAGGGGCTTGAGGCGGTAAAATAGAGGAATTGCCAGAAAAGTCCGGCAAAAGCGCTATTTTAACAAAATGGCTGCGGCTTGACCTATTTTTGGACAAGACATCATAAAACGATAACAAATTAGATTAGTCTATTCACTTTTTGATAACGAACCACCCTGACCATGTCACTCTCTTTCTCCTCTGAGCAAAAACAAACCATGTTATGGCTGGCGACTGGTTGCGCGTTGCTGGTGTTGTTTGCCATGCTGGGACCAGTTCTGATGCCGTTTATCGTCTCAGCGACGCTCGCTTATGTACTCAACCCTTGGGTGGACCGACTGTGCGCACTACGTCTAGGACGCATGTCACTGCCGCGTTCTGTTGCTGCTACGCTGCTGATTGTGTTGTTTATCGCTATCGTTCTGGCGCTGATTTTTGTGATTGTGCCAATTTTAAGGCGAGAAATACCCCAGTTGCAGGATGAAATTCCGCAATTTCTAGACAAATTTGATCAGTTTGTCAGTCCTAGACTGGCACAATACGGCTATAACGTTAAGCTTGATAGCGCTGGTATTAAGTCTTTGTTGTCAGATCAAGTGGCTGGCAGCGGTGACGTCATTGGCAAAGCGATCTTGTCATCCGTTCGTGTGGGCGGTACAGCAGTACTGGGAATGATTGCCAATCTGTTGTTAATTCCCATCGTTTTATTTTATTTATTATTAGATTGGCACTCTTTGATCGAACGTTCCTCAGCGTTTATTCCACGTCGCTGGATGAAGATGGCGACCACAGCAATGACTGAGGTCGACGACATTCTGGCGCAATATTTACGCGGTCAGTTGTTAGTCATGCTGGCTCTGTCTATTTATTACTCATCAGCACTAAGTATTGCTCGCTTTGATCTCGCGTTGCCAGTCGGTATCATCACCGGATTTCTGGTGTTTATCCCTTACTTGGGCTTCGGGCTTGGTTTGTTACTGGCATTGATCGGCGCTGTTTTACAATTTAATGGCGCCCATGGGTTGATTGCTGTGGCGATCATTTATGGTATCGGCCAGACATTGGAATCATTTGTTCTGACACCACGACTCGTCGGAGAACGTATCGGTTTGCATCCGTTGACTGTCATTTTTGCATTAATGGCATTTGGACAGTTATTCGGATTTATAGGCATTCTGGTTGCCCTTCCCGCTTCGGCGGTGGTATCGGTGGCCGTTAAACATTTGCGTGCCTCGTATTTTAATAGTCCTTTTTATCGACAATCATGAGGCAATTACTTTTAGATCTCGATGCGCAAAAATTGCCATCACTCGCCACGTTTGTCGTCGGTCAAAACGCCGAACTGGCGCAATTACTGGGATTATTTTCACAGCGTATTGCAAGTCAGTACGGGGAACGCTCGGTCTATATCTGGGGTGAGGCCGGCGCAGGAAAGACACACTTATTACACGCGCTTGCCGACCATAGCGAATCACGTTACATTCCGGCGAATGCGCCAGAAAGTGCTTTTGATTTTAGCGATGCAGTGAGCTTATATCTGCTCGATGACTGCGATCTACTTTCGCCATTAAATCAGATTGCAGCATTCAATTTGTTTAATGAAGCACGTGCCAATGGAGGTTTCTTAGTCGCGACTGGCAACCACCCACCGATGATTCTCAATGTCCGCGACGATTTGCGTACACGATTTGGCTGGGGTCTGATTTATCAACTTCATGGTTTGACAGATGAAGATAAAATTGATGCCTTAGAGCGAGCAGCGAACGCCCGAGGGATTCAATTATCAGCCGGCGTGTTACCCTATCTCATTACGCATTATCAACGTGACATGAGTTCCTTAACTGATATGCTGGACCAACTCGATCATTATTCACTGGTCACTAAGCGTCCGATTACCTTGCCGTTACTGCGTGAACTGATGTTGCAGCAACAAATTTAAAAACGCTGAAGAACGACTCACTGAGCCAACTCATTTAGACAACTTACCTTACTCCATCCATGCGTCAACTAGCTTTATTTGATCTCGACCACACGCTGATTCCTATCGATTCGGATTATGAATGGGGTCAATTCCTATGCAAGATTGGTGCCGTCGATGCGGACGCATTTGCACGACGAAATGCCGATTTTTTCGCACAATATCAGGCTGGCACCCTCGATCCGGTTGAATACCTAGAATTTGCGCTCGGAACCCTGGCGCAATTTAAGCGGGACGAGTTAGATCAATATCATGCGCAGTTCATGCACGAAGTCATTCAACCTGCCTTATTGCCAGCGGCATTCGACTTACTCAAGAAGCACCAAGATCAGGATGATCTAATCGCCATCATTACTGCGACCAATCGTTTTGTAACGACACCGATTGCAGCAGCGTTGGGGGTGGGACATTTATTAGCCGCGGAGCCAGAAGTCGACAGCAACAACAATATTACTGGCAAATTACTGGGTGTACCGACCTCTGGTCCGGGCAAAGTAATTCATTTGCATGACTGGCTACAGCGTCGTGACGAGCAACTCAGTGATTTCAGTAAGAGCTATTTTTACAGTGATTCGCACAACGATATCCCTTTACTCGAGGTTGTGACCCATCCGGTCGCCACCAATCCAAACGCAAAACTGAGCGCACATGCGCTGGCGCGCGGATGGCCTCAGATTAACCTGTTTCATCAGCAATGATTCGTGAGCAATGATTAAGAAATTTATCCGCAAAATACTTGGCGTCAAAAACTCGGCAGAGTCTGGCAAAGCTAATCCAAAGCCAACCCTGCTCACTGCCAAAGAACACGGTATCAATCCTAAATTGGTATCGGCCAACGCCATCCGTGTTACGCAGACCCTGCAAGAAAACGGCTTTAAAGCGTTTATCGTTGGTGGTGCCGTCCGTGATTTGCTCACGGGCGTCAAACCAAAAGATTTTGATATTGCGACGAATGCGACACCTGAGCAGGTCAAACGTCTGTTCCGCCGCGCATTCATCATTGGTCGCCGCTTTCAGATTGTGCATGTGATGTTTGGACAAGACTTGCTGGAAGTTACCACCTTCCGTGGCCCATCTAATGATGCAGCGCCGAAAGATGAACACGGTCGCGTGTTGCGCGATAACACGTTTGGTGAGCAGCATGAAGATGCCGCCCGCCGTGACTTTACAATCAACGCCATGTACTACGATCCAGCCTCACAGACAGTGCTGGATTATCATGGTGGCATTAAAGACATCCGTAAAAAAATCCTACGTATCATTGGTATTCCGGAAGCACGTTATCGCGAAGATCCGGTACGCATGCTGCGTGTGGTACGCTTTGCAGCAAAACTGCAGTTTGATATTGATGCCGCTACGCGCGCACCGATCGCTGTCATGGCAACGCTGATCAACAATGTACCTGCTGCTCGGGTGTTTGATGAAATGCTGAAATTGCTGACCAGTGGCCATGCGATGGCATGCTTGCAGCAATTACGCAAAGAAGGCTTGCATCACGGCTTAATGCCTTTACTTGACGTTGTCCTGGAACAGCCATTAGGCGAGAAATTTGTGACGCTGGCGTTGGCGAATACCGATGAACGCGTACAGCAAGGTAAACCTGTCTCTCCGAGCTTTTTGTTTGCTTCACTGTTATGGCATCAGGTGGTGGAGAAGTGGGAAGCCTATAAAATCGCGGGTGAATTCCCGATCCCTGCGCTGCACTTGGCCGCCGATGACGTCTTAAACGCACAGACAGATGCCTTGGCAATTCAACGCAAAATCGGCGCTGACATGCGTGATATCTGGGCGATGCAACCTCGCTTTGAAAAACGTATCGGCAAGACACCATACAAAGTGTTGGAGCATCAGCGCTTGCGAGCAGGCTATGATTTCCTGCTCCTGCGTTGTGCCAGTGGCGAAATCGATGCGGAAATTGGTGAGTGGTGGACCGGCTTTATTAATGGCGATGCCGAACAACGCGAACAACTCATCAATAGCAAACCGAAGAACAGTAGCGCACCCGCTGCGAAGAAACGCAAGCCACGTCGCCGCGGTCCTGCCAAGCCGAAAGCCGAAGAATGATTCAGGCCTACATTGGCATCGGTGCCAATCTGGGTAACGCGCGCGATACCGTGCACGAAGCAATCGTCAGGCTATCGAAGATCGCAGGTTGCCAAGATGTCGTGGCTTCGTCGTTATTCAGCAGTGCACCGATCGACTCAAGCGGCGATGATTATGTCAATGCCGTCGCTCAGTTACGCACCAGTTTAACTGCACAAGCATTGCTCGAAGCACTACAAGACATTGAACACGTGTTTGGACGTGAACGTCCGTATCGTAATGCACCGCGCACTTTAGACCTCGATGTGCTGTTGTATGGCGAAGAGCAGATCAACACAAGCACCCTGACCGTACCGCATCCGCGTATGACGGAACGTGCTTTTGTCTTGCTTCCGCTGGTGCAACTAGCACCTGAGATCAGTATCCCAGGCAACGGAGCAGCAAGTGAATTACTGCCTCAGGTAGAAAATCAGATTATTTTTAAACTTCTCTGACTAGCATTAAACTAGAACAAACGATGGAGCAATTGTCAGAGCGAGTACCGATCAGATTTAGGTTAGACTACGCGGCATCATGTCGTTGCCCCGTTTCGCATGTCAAACCAACAAATAAAAACCTGATCTGAGGTGATGGTGGAGACCAAAACCAGCTGTCAAAAAATCAGATGACAGCATTATCTTTGGAGAAAAGAATGGCTGAATATTTACAAGATCGTAAGGCTGTCAGTGTTCCTGGCTTACAAACTATGCGTGCCAAGGACGAAAAAATCACGATGCTCACCTGCTACGATGCAAGCTTTGCTGCATTGATGGACCGTTGTGGTGTTGAAGTATTGTTGATTGGCGACTCGCTGGGAATGGTCTGCCAGGGACATGAGTCCACCTTACCCGTCACTATCGCCGACATTGCCTACCACACCGCGTCTGTTGCACGGGGCAATAAAAAAGCCTTGATCGTAGCGGACATGCCGTTTGGCAGCTACGCTACGCCAGAATCAGCGTTTCACAACGCTGTCCAACTGGTGCAAGCCGGTGCGCACATGGTGAAACTGGAAGGTGGTACCTGGCTGTTACCCGTTATCAAATTCCTGACTGAACGTTCGATTCCTGTTTGCGCACATCTGGGCTTAACACCCCAGTCCGTCAATACCTTAGGTGGCTACAAGGTACAAGGTAAAACAGATGCTGGCGCTGAACTCCTCAAAACCGAAGCACTGGCCGTGCAAGAAGCTGGCGCGAGCTTACTGGTTCTGGAAGCCATTCCTGCGACGTTAGGAAAAGAAGTCACTGAGTCATTACACATCCCGACCATTGGTATCGGCGCTGGTGTCGATTGCTCTGGTCAAGTGTTAGTCATGCATGACTTGCTGGGTGTGTTCCCGGGACGCAAAGCTCGCTTTGTCAAAAACTTCATGGAAGGTCAGACAAATATCGATGCGGCAGTATCCGCCTATGTCGCTGCAGTAAAAGATCAATCATTCCCAGCACCTGAACACTGTTTTTAAATTAGATTCAGCAAGATAAGCAGGATATAGAACAAGTAGTGCACGGAATGTCTGAGATTTTTAAAATTTTATAAATGATACGAAAGCAGCTTTACGTCATCTATACGTTCGCCTAGACTATTTTTGCACTATTTTTATACCTTCACCGCTATTCTAACTACCATCAAGTCGCCATATTGGTGACGATATATAGGAAGATCACATGAAGAAAAATATCCTGTTGTTGAGTGTCGTTGCAACGCTGATTTCCTCAGCAAGCGCATTTGCTGAAGAAGTAAAACCAGACAATGAAGTCAGCTTCAACGCTAGTCTGGCCAGCGATTATCGTTATCGTGGTATTTCTCAGACCCGCTTAGATCCAGCCTTACAAGGCGGCGCTGACTATACCAACAATCCTACCGGCCTCTATGCAGGTACCTGGTTATCGACCATCAAATGGATTTCCGACACGCCAGGTGCAGGAAGTACTCCCGCCGAATGGGATATTTACGCTGGTAAAAAAGGAGAAGTCACCAAAGACGTTTCTTATGATATCGGCGTTCTGGCCTATGTTTATGTAAACAATAATTTGACTAATGCTGGCATGCGAAATGGGAACACCTTAGAACTCTATGGTCAACTCGGTTACGGTCCAGCCTATATCAAATACTCACATGCAGTGACACCGCTATTCGGTATCGTCGATAGCAAAAACAGCGGCTACCTAGATGCTGGTGCGAATATCAACATCAGCGAAGGCCTGACACTCAATCTGCATGTGGGTTACCAAAAAGTGCAAGGAACAAATTCCAGCGCAGCCACTTACACCGATTATAAAGTCGGCGTCAGCAAAGAGTTGAAACAATTCGGTGACATCACCGTCAGCCTCGCTGCTATTGGTACAAACGCCAATCAGACGTTTTATGCATCACCAGCCAACGGTAAATTTTTGGGTAAAACCAGTGCAGTGTTGATCGCAACAAAAACGTTCTAATGCAGAACGGCCTGAATTCAGCACCGCATCAGACAAAACTATTGATATGAATGGACAAAAACCTTCAGCTGACATGTTGTTGAGCTGAAGGTTTTTTCAACTTCAGATAAGCACGTATCTACGTATCATCGTCCCAAAATAACTGGGCGGTAAGTCGATCGAATTTTACGATAATTCCAAAATTCGTCTGTATAAGCAAGACGATTTTCAGGCTTCATTTCAGCCGCTACGACAAATACTTTCCAGAGACGAACTAGCAGAGTGTTCAGCGTATCGCTGCCATCACGGGCAATCCACTTCCATGACGTGCAATGTACACTTCACCACTAACGTTTCCATCCCTGTCGTGCTCAATATGAATCTTCAGATGTTTATCAGTTGAAACAAAAGTGTTTTTTCCAGCAACGACGACAAGGTGCATCATGTCTTCGTTGTCCAATCTCGCATACAAAGACTGTCCTCGTTTGACAATCTTCAACGCATCCCCATTCGATAACTCATAAACGCCGACAAATTGAGATGCCGCCTCTGCATCCATGTGTCTTACATGGGCTGGTAATTCTATCGTTGGTACAGCAGCCTCTGACGATGGTGTGTCAGCAGCGAACACGGCCTGTTGCACCAACAACAAAGCGCACGTGCCGGTGATGAGAGCGATTAATTTTGACATGATGGTTCCTTTTCTCTGTATAGAAATAACAAATTCTGAAAATAAAATTCAGTCACTCTGTACTGCGGAAGAGTGCTTTGGTTTGTCATTCTTAAGCAGTTTTTCTACACCACATGGAATGACAGCTTGAATCATAAGCAATCAATATCGACAACGAATGATGATTGCGACCAACTGCATTTTTTGAGGCGTGAACAGCGATTTTTAGCGGATCAAGTTTGCGCGATTCAACGAGCGTCGCGCATTGTTCTGAGCACGGTGGGTACATAGTCGATTGGGTTCTTTTTTTTGATTATGTAGAGAAACGGCATTCATTTAAAAATATATTTATAACAACATATATATCGACGTTTACACAATTTTTACACGCCAATAACGAAGCTATACGACATCTTTATCCCTTTTTCCCTATTGTCTAGTCTGTCATTGAAGGATTTCACTGGAGGTTATATGGACTTTATCTACTTGGGATACACACTGCTGTTTGCAGTCTGTACATTCGCCCTGATTAAGGGTTGTAGCCATCTTGGAGGCGGCTTATGAGCCTGTTTCAACTTATTTCCGCTGTTGTAGCGGCTCTCTTACTCGTCTATCTGGTCTATGCGCTCTTGAAACCGGAGGCATTCTGATGAATCACTCAGCCTTTTTCCAAATCGCACTGTATATGGTCGTATTGACGACGCTTGCCGTGCCTTTGGGTCTTTACATCAACAAGGTCATGAATGGCGAAAAAAATGCCCTATCATGGTTACTCCAGCCGACAGAAAAGTTTTTCTACAAACTATTTGGCATTAATGCAGCCGAAGAAATGTCATGGAAGCACTACGCCATCACGCTGATGGCATTTAATGTGCTGGGCGTGGTGGTCGTGTATAGCTTGCAACGTCTACAACTCGCGTTGCCGTTGAATCCGCAAGCATTGCCAAGTATTAGTCCTGACTCTTCGTTCAACACGGCGATCAGTTTTGTCACGAACACTAACTGGCAAAGTTATACGCCAGAAACAACAATGAGTTATCTGACCCAGATGACTGGTTTAAGTGTGCAAAATTTTTTCTCTGCAGCGACTGGGCTCGCTGTCGCCATCGCGCTGATTCGTGGCTTCGCCCGTCACACCGCTCAAAGCATCGGTAACTTCTGGGTAGATCTGACCCGCGGTACTTTATATATCTTGTTGCCGCTGTCATTTGTCTTCGCCATCGGCTTCATGAGTCAGGGCGTCATTCAGAACTTTGATGCCTACAAAACGGCACAGCTGGTTGAAAAACTCGATTACACCATCCCTAAAGTGGATGCCGCTGGCGCACCTGTCAATGATGCAGCGGGCAAACCAGTGATGGAAGCACAAAGCACTACGACACAAACATTGCCGATGGGACCGGTTGCGTCCCAAGAAGCGATCAAAATGGTTGGCACCAATGGTGGCGGCTTCTTTAATGCAAATTCTGCACACCCTTACGAAAATCCAACACCATTCTCGAACTTCATGCAAATGATTGCGATCTTCCTGATCCCCGCCGCGTTATGTATTACGTTCGGTAAGATGGTTGGCGACAAGCGTCAGGGTTGGGCCATTTTTTCCGTCATGACTATCTTATTTGTCGCATTTGCCGGTATCGCGATCATGGCTGAGCAGCAAGGTAATCCCCTGTTCAACAAGCTTGGTCTCGATCAGTCCATGAACAGCGCGCCAACGATGTCGCAAGCGGGTGGCAACATGGAAGGCAAAGAAACTCGCTTCGGCATTACCGCATCGGGTTTGTTCGCCACGATCACAACAGCAGCATCCTGTGGCGCGGTGAACGCTATGCATGATTCTTTCACACCTATAGGCGGCATGGTGCCACTGGTATTAATGAAATTAGGTGAAGTCGTCTTTGGTGGTGTTGGTGCTGGTATGTACGGTATGTTGATTTTCGCGATTATGGCGGTGTTTATTGCGGGGTTAATGATTGGACGTACGCCAGAATATTTGGGTAAAAAAATCGAAGCCTTTGAAATGAAAATGATTGCGATCACAATCCTGATCTGCCCTTTACTGGTGCTGATCGGCACGGCAGTCTCGGTCATGGTCGCGGATGGTAAAGCAGGTATTTCTAATCCTGGGGCACATGGCTTTACTGAAATCCTGTACGCCTTTGTATCAGCAGCTAATAACAATGGTAGTGCCTTTGCTGGCCTGAACGCGAATACACCTTTCTATAACACTATGCTTGCTATTGCGATGTGGTTTGGTCGCTTCTTTATCATCATCCCGATTCTGGCAGTGGCTGGTGCAATGGCCCGTAAAAAACGTCTGGCTGCCACCGCAGGCACTCTGCCTACCCATGGTCCACTATTCGTTGCATTACTGCTCGGTACCGTGGTGATCGTCGGTGCGCTGACCTACATCCCCGCATTGGCGCTCGGTCCTATCGTTGAACATCTGATGATGATCGCCCAATAAAAAGAAAGAAGAAAATGAGCCATAAAGTTGAACTATCGTTGCTGAACGCCAGCATCGTAAAACCAGCGATTGTCGATGCATTCCGAAAATTACAACCACAAATCCAGATGAAAAATCCGGTTATGTTTGTGGTGTATGTGGGGAGTATTTTGACCACTGCGTTAGCCATTCAGGCTTTTACTAGCAAGGGTGAAGCATCTGCCGGATTTATTCTCGCAGTGGCGCTCTGGTTGTGGTTTACCGTCCTGTTTGCTAACTTCGCTGAAGCCTTGGCTGAAGGACGCAGCAAAGCGCAGGCAGAGTCGCTGCGCGGAGCAAAACAAGATGTACGTGCTAAAAAATTGTCGACGGCAAAACGTGGATCGCCGCAAATGTTAGTCAGCGGCGCTACCTTGCGTAAAGGCGATATCATCCTTGTTGAAGCCAATGACGTGGTACCAGCCGATGGCGAAGTGATTAAAGGTGTAGCCTCGGTCGATGAATCTGCTATTACAGGTGAATCAGCGCCAGTGATCCGCGAATCAGGTGGTGACTTCAGTGCTGTCACTGGTGGTACACGCGTGTTGTCTGACTGGATCATCGTCCGTGTGACAGTCAATCCAGGTGAAGCTTTCCTGGATCGTATGATTGCCATGGTGGAAGGGGCGAAGCGTCAGAAAACACCGAATGAGATCGCATTGACGATTTTACTCGTAGCATTGACGATCGTGTTCCTGTTAGCAACGGTGACCTTACTGCCCTTCTCGCAATTCAGTGTCGATGCGTCTGGTGCTGGTACGCCGGTAACGATCACTGTACTGGTCGCACTGCTGGTGTGCTTGATTCCAACGACCATTGGCGGCTTGTTGTCAGCGATCGGTGTGGCAGGTATGAGCCGTATGATGCAAGCCAACGTAATTGCAACATCAGGACGCGCGGTTGAAGCCGCTGGTGACGTTGACGTCTTGTTACTTGATAAAACCGGCACCATCACGTTGGGCAATCGGCAGGCATCGACTTTCTATCCTGCCCCTGGCCTGACTGAAGAACAATTAGCAGATGCAGCACAATTGTCTTCACTGGCTGATGAAACCCCAGAAGGTCGTAGTATCGTCATTCTGGCAAAGCAACAATTCCAATTACGTGAACGTGATATTCAAGCGCTGGGTGCAGAGTTCATTCCATTTACCGCACAAACTCGGATGAGTGGCGTGGATCTGAACCAGGGTGGCGTAGTTCGAAAAATTCGTAAAGGCTCTGTTGACGCGACCCGTAAATACTTCACTGAAATGGGGCATAGTTTCCCACAAGCCGTCGTTGACATTGTTGATCAGGTAGCGCGTCAGGGTAGTACGCCACTGGTTGTGATTGACGATCAGCGCGTGATGGGTGTGATTGAGCTCAAAGATATCGTTAAAGGTGGCATCAAAGAGCGTTTTGCAGAATTGCGCAAAATGGGTATTAAAACCATCATGATTACGGGTGACAACCGTCTAACCGCCGCAGCGATTGCTGCTGAAGCAGGTGTCGATGATTTCCTGGCTGAAGCGACCCCTGAAGACAAATTGAAATTAATCCGCTCCCATCAGGCAGAAGGCAAACTGGTCGCAATGACCGGTGACGGCACTAATGATGCCCCAGCATTGGCACAAGCTGACGTTGCTGTTGCCATGAATAGTGGCACACAGGCAGCCAAAGAAGCGGGTAACATGGTTGATCTGGATTCAAATCCAACCAAGCTCATTGAGATCGTGGAAATCGGCAAACAAATGCTGATGACACGTGGCTCACTGACGACGTTCAGTATCGCCAATGACGTAGCGAAGTACTTCGCGATTATTCCCGCGATGTTCGCGACAACCTACCCACAGCTAAATGCCCTCAATTTGATGCACTTAACCAGCCCTGCCAGTGCGATTATGTCGGCGGTGATTTTCAATGCGCTAATCATCGTGTTCCTGATCCCGCTGGCATTAAAAGGCGTGAAATACCGAGCACTCGGCGCGGATGTGTTATTGCGTCGTAATTTACTGATCTACGGCTTAGGTGGTCTGATCGTACCGTTTATTGGTATTAAATTAATCGACATCATCCTCACTATTTTTGGTCTGGTTTAAACAAACGAATGGAAAGCTTATTATGAAAATTTTACGTCCTTTACGTCCTTTATTCGCTTCTTTCATTCTGTTGACCGCAGTGACTGGTATCGTTTATCCATTAGCCGTCACTGGCATAGGAAAAATCGCGTTTAGCCATCAAGTAAATGGCAGTATCATTGAAAAAGATGGCAAGGTATTAGGTTCAACACTGATCGGTCAGAATTTTTCTGATCCAAAGAATTTCTGGGGCAGACCGTCTGGTGCAGGTACCTTTGCCTATAACGGTCTGGCATCCGGCGGTGCTAATCAAGGGCCAACCAATCCTGCACTAAAAACTGCCATTGAAGATCGCATCAAAGCGTTGCACGAAGCAGATCCGGAAAATCAATTAGTCATTCCGGTGGATCTCGTCACCGCCTCTGCTAGTGGTCTGGATCCAGAAATCAGTCCGGCCGCTGCCAGCTATCAAGTCCAACGTATCGCTAAAGCACGCGGATTGAAAGTTGATCAAGTACGTGATTTAATTGCGCAACATACCAAAGAACCACAATTAGGTCTATTTGGCGAAGCGCGCGTGAATGTACTTGAGCTTAATCTGGCGCTTAATCAGGTAACTAAGCAGGTAACTAAGCAGATAACTAAGCAGATAACTAAGTAGACACCTGAGCAGTTGCATTAAGCGATCAGATGTGGTTGTGCATCAGTTGCACAAACCTCCTGCCCGGCATTGACCTGCCGGGCTATTTCACTATTGAAACCATGAATACCAGCCGCCCCGATCCAGATGCCTTGCTGGACAAGATCCAGCGCGATGACCAGAAACAACAACGCGGTCGTCTAAAAATATTCTTTGGCGCCTGCGCTGGGGTCGGTAAGACGTATGCGATGCTCAATGCTGCTCATGCTCAGAAAGCCAATGGTGTCAGCGTTTTAGTGGGTGTAGTTGAGACGCACGGTCGACATGACACAGTACAGATCAGTCAGAATCTGGAGGTGTTGCCCGCAAAAAAAATTGACTACAAAGATCGGATCCTGTCCGAATTTGATATTGATGAGGCATTGAAGCGTCGTCCTGGTCTGATTTTAATGGACGAGCTAGCGCATTCTAACGTCGCCGGATCACGCCATGCTAAACGCTGGCAGGATATTGAAGAATTACTCGCAGCGGGTATCAACGTCTACACGACGGTTAATGTTCAGCATCTCGAAACACTCAATGATGTTGTCGGTCAAATTACCGGTATTCGCGTATGGGAAACGGTGCCGGATAAAGTCTTTGATCAGGCCGATGAAATTACCCTCGTCGATTTACCTCCAGACGAATTATTGCGCCGTCTCAAAGAAGGCAAAGTCTATCTCGAACATCAAGCACAACGTGCCGCCAAGAATTTTTTCCGTAAAGGCAATCTGATTGCATTGCGTGAACTGGCATTGCGGCGCACCGCCGATCAGGTCGATGTGCAGATGCGCGACTACCGTGCCGACCAATCCATCAATACAGTATGGCAAGCGAAAGAACGCTTATTAGTTTGTGTCGGACCCGACCACAGTGCCAGCAAATTGGTTCGCGGCGCAGCACGCCTTGCGGCTAGTTTGCGCGCTGACTGGATTGCCGTCTATGTGGAAACACCAAAGCTGCAAAACCTGAGCAATGAACAGCGCGAAGCGATCATAAAAACGCTCAAACTTGCGCAAGAACTCGGCGCAGAAACAACGACGCTCGCGGGTGAGAGTCTGCCAACACTGTTGCTCAGTTATGCGCAGAGCCGCAACGTGTCAAAGATCGTGATCGGCAAATCGCTGCGTCCAGCATGGGAACGTTTACTCCGAAATAGTCTTGCTGACGAACTTGCCAACCGTACAAAAGATATTGATATTGTGATGGTTGGGCATGATCTGGAAGCTGATTCAGATAAATCCCGTGAAAGTCGTGGCAGCCATCTCACTGCAGAGCAAACCAAGAAAACCACAACGAGAGAATATATCTGGACTGCCGTAGTGTGTATGGCCGCCACCTTAATCAGTGCGGCACTGACGCAGATCTTCGATCTGGCAAATGTTGTGATGCTGTATTTACTTGCGGTCGTCTTTATTGCAATTCGTTTTGGTCGCGGCGCATCAGTACTCGCCTCCTTTCTCAGTGTCGCCAGCTTTGATTTTTTCTTTGTCCCTCCACGATTTTCGTTTGGTGTTAGCGATAGTCAGTATTTATTTACTTTTGCCATTATGCTGGCAGTGTCATTAATTATCAGTAATCTGATGGCTAATCTGCGCTTTCAGGCACGTATCGCACACTACCGCGAACGTCGTGCCGACGCGCTCTACACCATGACCAAAGCACTCTCTGGCGCATTGATGATCGAGCAAATTATCGAGATCAGTACCGAACATGTAGCGCCAGTTTTCCAGGCAAAAGTCGCTGTGTTGCTACCGGATAGCCAGGAAAAAGTCCGCCCACCTGTCTCTGGTGGCGATGCGAAAACAACGTTACAACAACTCGATAACGATGTGGCGCAATGGGTCTATGACAACGCCCAAAAGGCAGGTCTGGGAACCAATACCCTGCCCTCCAATGCAGTCTTATATATTCCATTACAGGCACCGATGCGCACCCGCGGTGTATTGGCAATTGAACCACATGATCCGCATCAATTGTTCCAGCCAGAGCAGCAACAATTGCTCGATACGTTTGCGTCGCAAATCGCGTTGGCATTAGAGCGCGTGCATTACGTTGATGTAGCACAAGATGCCTTGATCAGTATGGAAGCTGAACGCCTACGTAACTCGTTGCTCTCCGCTATCTCCCATGATTTGCGCACTCCGTTGACCGCCATTGTCGGTTTAGCCAGCACCTTAGACCAGCAAGCCGATTTGCAGATCGAAAAACGTCGTGAACTCAGTCACGCCATCCATGAAGAAGCACTCCGAATGAGTGGGCTAGTCGCTAATTTGCTCGATATGGCCAGATTACAATCTGGAAAAATTAATCTGCATTTGGAATGGCAACCGCTGGAAGAAGTGGTGGGCAGTGCGTTACGTGCTTGTAGTCATAGCTTGTTAGGATATCAGTTAGAAACGCATATCCCAAAAGACCTGCCACTCCTCTCATTCGATGCCGTACTGATCGAACGCGTACTTTGCAACTTACTTGAAAACGCCGCTAAGTACGGTGCGGGTAACATTGATTTAAGTGCTAAACGGCATAAAGATCAAGTCTGGGTGATGGTAAAAGATAACGGCCCAGGCTTACCCACGGGCATCAATATTTTTGAAAAATTTACCCGGGGCGATGTTGAGGCAGCCAGTCCAGGCGTTGGTTTAGGTCTCGCGATTTGCGAAGCAATTATTGGTGCCCACAATGGTAAAATTTGGGCTGAGACACTAGATGAAGGTGGAGCGCAATTTACATTTGCCCTGCCGGTAGGTGTTGCCCCTGAAATGCCCCCTGTGATCGAGTCGGAATTACCATGAGCGACAGCAAAATCCATATCGTCCTGATTGAAGACGAAAAACAAATTCGCCGGTTTCTGACAGCCGCGCTTGAGGCAGAAGACATGGTGGTCTATGAAAGTGAAACGGGTAAACAAGGATTAATCACCTGCGCAACCCGTAAGCCAGACCTGTTAATTATCGATCTGGGCTTACCAGATATGAATGGTTTAGATGTTATTCGCGACGTGCGTAGCTGGAGCGAAGTGCCGATGATCGTTTTATCAGCACGAACACAAGAACACGAAAAAGTCGCCGCACTCGATGCCGGTGCCGATGATTACCTCAGCAAACCCTTTGGTGCGGCAGAACTGATTGCCCGTATCCGCGCCCACCTGCGTCGCCGTCAGCCATCCAATGCGCAGGCGGATTCGATTTTTCAGTTTGGTGAGGTGAGCATTAATTTTGGGTTGCGCACTGTCACGCGTGGTGAAGAAGCGGTTCACCTCAGTCCGCTGGAATATCGCTTGTTAACCGTACTGGCCAGAAATGCCGGAAAGGTGATGACGCACCAACAATTACTCAAAGAAGTCTGGGGACCCAATCATTCTGAGAGCAGCCACTATCTGCGAATTTACATGGCGAATTTGCGGCAAAAGCTGGAGCGGGAGCCAGCGCAACCGAAATACTTTATAACCGAAACCGGCGTTGGGTATCGGTTAGTGACGTGAGGCGTACTAGCAATCACCGCGTCACTTGCTTTCCGCTTGCACGGAACTGATGATAGAAAAATTCACGTATTTTACGGTTTTGGTTTTGACCTTACTATGCGGTGGTTAAAGTATCCGCTACCAAGGCAACTGCTCATCACCATAAGTATAAAAATTCCCCGATTGCTCAGGCATTTTCTGATTGATCACATTCAACATATCTACGACCGCCTCATCCGCTTGACGCGCCGCACTCCCCCCGCGAAACGGCTGCGACAAGCCCGTCTGCACCGTACCCGGATGCAAAGCTAACAGCACCGTATTTTTCTGACTACGCTTGAGTTCAATCGCAGCCGTTTTCACCAGCATATTCAACGCTGCTTTTGATGCGCGGTAGCTATACCATCCGCCAAGGCGATTATCTTCGATGCTTCCGACTTTGGCAGACAACATCACCATCACGCCGCGCTGACTATCGAGTAAAGGTGCAAAATGACGCATAACCAATGCCGGTCCGAAAGTATTAATTTCAAAGACTGTTTTTAACTGATCGTACTGCAAGTCACTCAATTTTTTCTCTGGCATCAAATCGTTGCTATGCAAAATGCCTGTCGCATTAATGATCAGATGAAAAGGGCCATGTGCAGCAAGGTGTTGTGCTGCGCGCTGTATCGTTTGCTCGTCGCTAAAATCGATCAGCGGTACTGAGTGACGGTGTAATTCTTCAACATGATATTGAGTAGACGCGTTACGCAGTGCGCGGACAAATGCTGCGCCAATACCGCCAGAGGCGCCTATCACCAGTGCACGTAGCTGTGCCGGGAAAGAATCGAGGTTCAGTGCAGAGATCATTGCCAGCCTCGCTTCCATTGCGTTTCATCACATAAGTCACGCCAAGGTATCTGGCGCACAGCTTTGCTGAAGACTGCTTCAATTTCGATCAACTCGATGGGGCGCGCCGGATCAGGTTGATCGATCAGTTTGGTCACAATGAAATGCTTTTGTTTAGAAACGATTTCCGTTGCTGTCCATTTGGACAACAGCAATTTTTTTGGCTGAATCTGATTCATATTTCTACCTCATGTTCACCTTGCCTCCATCGCTGGAATCCAAGTGTCTGCTGTAAGAGGTGATTTGGGTATGACCTGCTACCAGCATGGCCACACCCAAATGCAATTGCTAGACGTCGTAACGTGCCAGACTTCGTTCTACGTGCTGCGCCAGTGTCTCGGGAGAGCTCACCGTCATGCCCAGTTCACTTAGCAGGCCATCCTGCAAGCCGTACACCCAGCCATGCACGGTCACGGCCTGACCACGTTCCCAGGCATCCTGAATCACTGTCGTTTTGCAGACGTTCACCACTTGCTCAATCACGTTTAATTCGCATAAACGTTCACCACGTTGCTTAAGATTTAATGTCTCGCCCATATAGCGTTCATACTTCTGGTGTACGTCTTGCACATGTCGCAACCAATTGTCGGCTAATCCCACTCGCCCACCTGTCATAGCAGCGTGAACACCAGAACAGCCATAATGGCCGCAAATAATAATGTGCTTAACGCCGAGGACATCGACTGCGAATTGCAAAACGGAGAGACAATTCAAGTCGGAATGCACCACGACGTTGGCGATGTTACGGTGGACGAATAGTTCACCTGGAAGTAATCCCAATAATTCATTCGCTGGAACCCGGCTATCTGAGCAGCCGATCCACAAGTATTCTGGATTTTGCTGTGCGGCGAGTTTTTTAAAGAAATCAGCGTCTTTATCGCATATCGCTTGCGCCCACCGACGATTGTTTTCAAACAACTGCGCTGGAGTCAATTCTGTTCGGATTTGGTCTACCATCATATTGCCCTGAATGTGAAACAGGCATGATTCTAACCGCTTCTGCAGTTTCCCGAGTAGCGCATTATTTTCATGCATCCCATTTGACACCAAATTCAATAGAAAAAATGGCAGCTTTTTTATACAAAAAAAACGAATAGCAGCACACTTTAGATGGCAACATCGGCTATTTTGCCGGCAAATACTTGGTATATGACGTACAACATCCTGACCTATCGATCACCGTAAAAGTGATCCGATCGTTTTTATGTTCCGCCAACTGAACCTGATTTTTGGTTTCTTAATAAAAGGATTAGTGAAAAGCTGCTAGCGCACGTGGGGCTGGAAAGTGCTGCTGAGTAGCAAAGTACGACCACTTTACTACTCCAAAGAAATATTAATGCAAAAGAGAGCGACTTTCAGACTCGCCTAACATGGCTTTTTTCAGGCCGCTATCGACTGGGCTTTCACCTAACCAGATGCGGAGCAACGCATTGTAGAAAAGGACGTCAGGGTAAGGCTCACCCAACTTCTTGCCGTTCAACGTAAACACCGTCCCAACACCTGGGACCCAATCATTCGTCATGACGTCGCCCTTTTTAAGCTCTGGTATAGAAGCAAATAATTCACCGAGGCGCAAAAATTGCGAAGTCAGTTTAACTTTCTCTGCCTTTTCGGTATTTTTTTGGATACCTTGCATAAAACCACGGCTAAAGTCTTCGCTGCTCAGATCACGTAACATGACGATGGTAACGCGTCGCGTTCCCTCTGATGACAGGATGTCCTTGACGGCTGTTTTTTTCTCTTTGAGATACAGTCCGGCGACGTACACTTTAAAAATGGCTTTGTAACGAATACCAGCACCATTGAGTTTGAGCTCCGTGTTGGCAACCTGTGCAGTCTCGTCGAATTTAATGCCTGCAACTTCTGTGGCATTGCCATTCATAGAAACGCCGATCAGCAAGCTGAGTCCTGCTAACCACGATGTATATGTTGTTAAACGCATTGTGTCTCCTCAAAACAATTATTTCATGTCGAGTTTGGTGGTTGAATTTGTCTGGGAAAATAATACCCGACAATACCTCATTCTGTTTATTTAGCTTTTATGAATGGTCTATCAGCTTAACGCATAAGTGAAACTATGCCATCAGCTTTTTTGGAGCCCCATTTCTAATTTGCACATTCTCAATCCAAATAACATGGCAAAAAAAACCCTGCCAAGGATCTGGCAGGGCGGGGTATTTACAATACTGTTTTACTCAAAAAACTTTTTGACCTTGTCCATCCAAGTTTTACTCTGCGGATTGTGCTTTGAGCCGCCCTCGACGGTTAACTGCTCAAATTCACGCAACAGATCTTTTTGTTTCTCAGTGAGTTTTACCGGTGTTTCGATAACAACATGACAGAACAAGTCGCCGGCATATCCTGAGCGTACCCCTTTAACGCCTTTGCTACGCAAACGGAAGGTCTTACCGGATTGCGTACCTTCAGGAACAGTAAATGACGCTTTACCGCTTAAGGTTGGTACTTCGATATCACCACCTAAGGCTGCTTTGACAAAGGAGATAGGAATTTCGCAGTGCAAATCATCGCCTTCGCGTTGGAATACCGGATGCTGTTTGATGTGAATTTCCACATACAAATCACCTGGAGGTCCACCGTTGACGCCTGGCTCGCCGTTGCCGGAAGAGCGGATGCGCATGCCGTCATCAATGCCTGCCGGGATTTTAACTTCCAACGTCTTGTTACGTTTAATGCGACCAACACCTGAGCAGCTTGGGCATGGATCAGGAATCATCTTGCCTGTGCCGTGACATTTTGGACAAGTTTGTTGAATACTAAACAAGCCTTGCTGCATCCGTACCTGACCGTGTCCGGCACAGGTCGTACAGGTCACTGGTGAAGTTCCAGGTTTCGCTCCTGAGCCGTGGCATGTATCACATGCGTCCCAACTAGGAACACGAATCGTGGTATCAAACCCGTTTGCCGCCTGCTCTAACGTAATTTCGAGGTTGTAGCGTAAGTCTGCACCGCGGTAGACTTGCGGCCCTGCGCTGCGACGACCGCCGCCGCCGCCAAAAATATCACCAAAAATATCACCAAAGGCATCGGCAAAACCACCCGCGCCGCCGCCACCGCCCCCCCCCATATTGGGGTCAACGCCAGCATGACCATAGCGGTCATAAGCATCACGTTTCTGACTATCCGACAGCATCTCGTAAGCCTCTTTGGCTTCTTTAAATTTATCTTCTGCGGATTTATTATCCGGATTACGATCCGGATGGTATTTCATCGCCAGCTTACGATAAGCCTTTTTGATTTCATCTTCTGAGGCGTTTTTACCGACTCCGAGAATTTCGTAAAAATCACGCTTCGCCATCTCGATTACACCTTGTTTTTTTAATTCACATACTGCGTACGTTGCACGCACTGTGTCATTTTAAAAGTTCAACAACAGTTACCACAAAAGCGCAGAGACCGCAGAGACCATTTTGACATGCTCTGCGACCTCTGCGCCTTCACGCTTCTGCGTTTTTTTGTCGCCGTTATTTAATGACAGAATTACTTGTTGTCTTTGACTTCTTTAAAGTCAGCATCAACAACGTCGTCATCTTTTGCTGCAGATTCTGCACCACCTGCTGCGGCACCACCCGCTGCGCCAGCGGCAGCTTGTTGTGCTTGCATATCTGCGTACACTTTTTCACCTAGCTTTTGTGAAGCAGTTGAAAGTGCACCCAGTTTAGTGTCGATCTCGGCTTTGTCACCAGATTTCAATACATCTTCCAGATCCTTGATTGCTGCTTCGATTTTCTCTTTTTCGCCTGCGTCTAACTTGTCGCCGTGTTCAGCCAATGCTTTTTTAGTGGAGTGAACCAGTGCATCACCTTGATTACGGGACTCAGCTAATTCTTTGACTTTTTTGTCTTCTTCAGCATTCAGTTCAGCGTCCTTGACCATCTTCTGGATTTCTTCTTCCGTCAGACCAGAGTTCGCTTTGATCGTGATTTTGTTTTCTTTGCCAGTGGCTTTGTCTTTTGCACCAACATGCAAAATACCGTTCGCGTCAATGTCAAAGGTCACTTCGATCTGTGGCGTACCACGTGGTGAAGGTGGAATACCTTCCAGGTTGAATTCGCCCAAACCTTTATTGCCAGCAGCGATTTCGCGCTCACCTTGGTAAACCTTGATCGTTACCGCTGGTTGGTTATCGTCAGCAGTCGAGAACACTTGGCTGAACTTCGTTGGGATCGTTGTATTTTTCTGGATCATTTTCGTCATGACGCCACCCAGAGTTTCAATACCCAAGGACAATGGTGTCACGTCCAACAACAACAAATCTTTACGATCGCCAGACAATACGGAACCTTGAATCGCAGCGCCGACAGCAACTGCTTCATCAGGATTGACGTCTTTACGTGGTTCTTTACCGAAGAACTCTTTCACCAGTTCTTGTACCTTAGGCATACGGGTCATACCACCAACCAAGATGATGTCGTCGATGTCAGACGTTTTAACGCCTGCATCTTTGATCGCCATACGGCAAGGTTCCATCGTTTTTTGGATTAGCTCTTCAACCAATGCTTCGAGTTTTGCGCGAGTGATTTTCAAATTCAAATGCACTGGCGCGCCGTTCGCCATGGCGATGTACGGCTCATTGATTTCTGTTTGCTGTGCGCTGGACAATTCAATTTTTGCACGTTCAGCAGACGCTTTAATACGTTGCAGAGCGATCGGATCTTTGGACAGGTCCAGACCATTGATATTTTTGAATTCGCTGATGATGTAATCGATCACGCGTTGATCGAAATCTTCACCACCGAGGAATGTGTCACCGTTTGTGGATAACACTTCAAATTGCATTTCGCCATCAACGTCAGCGATTTCAATGATCGATACGTCGAATGTACCACCGCCCAAATCGTAGACCGCAATCTTACGATCGCCTTTTTCTTTTTTGTCCAGACCGAACGCCAATGCAGCCGCTGTTGGCTCATTGATAATACGTTTTACATCCAGACCTGCGATACGGCCAGCATCTTTGGTTGCCTGACGTTGCGCATCGTTAAAGTAGGCAGGAACAGTAATCACTGCTTCAGTCACTTCTTCGCCGAGGTAATCTTCAGCGGTTTTTTTCATTTTACGCAACACTTCTGCGGAAATTTGTGGTGGTGCCAAGCGTTTGTCGCGAACAGACACCCACGCGTCGCCATTGTCGGCTTTAGAAATGGTGTAAGGCATCAGGCCGATGTCTTTTTGCACTTCTTTTTCTTCGAATTTACGACCGATCAGACGTTTTACCGCGAACAGTGTATTTTTTGGATTTGTGACAGCCTGACGTTTAGCGGACGCGCCAACCAAAATTTCACCATCTTCTTGATAAGCAATAATAGACGGTGTAGTACGTGCGCCTTCAGCATTTTCAATCACTTTTGGCTGACCGCCTTCCATGATAGCAACGCAAGAATTGGTTGTACCCAAATCAATACCAATCATTTTTCCCATGATTTTCCCTCAAAATTTAGATTTTATTTATTTGTCAATATTTATGAGTTACGTTAAATGATTGAACTTTCGTGGCTTTTTTATCTAGCCGGTCAATCATTGAGATAAATAACTCGTCTGTATCGGATATTAGGTAAAAAACCTGCTTTTCAAGCGGTTTTTGCTGGTTTTTTACGCTTTTTTTTATTTACCTTGTGCTACTGTCACTAAAGCAGGGCGTAACAAGCGGTCCGCGATGTTATAGCCTTTTTGCAAAACAGTAACCACGGTATTGGCATCCTGTTCAGCGGGGACCATAGAAATGGCCTGATGTTTCATCGGGTCAAGTTTTTCGCCTTGTACTGGATTAATTTCCAGCAGACGATTTTTCTCAAAAGCAGCGCTCAGTTGCTTCAATGTCATTTCGACACCTTCTTTTAAGGAGTCGATAGAAGGTGTTTCTACTTTCAATGCCATTTCCAGACTGTCTTTGACTGGCACCATGGCTTCAGCAAATCCTTCGATCGCAAATTTGTGCGCTTTAGTAATGTCGTCTTGCGCACGGCGACGGATATTCTCGCCGTCAGCTTTAGCGCGCATGAACGCATCTTGCAAATCTGCAATTTTCGCTTCTAAATCAGCGATGATTTGTGCATTTTTTGCTGCCAAATCAATCACTTCTTCTGCGGCAACATTCTCCGTCTGAGGTGCTGCGTCAGCAGTAGCTGTCTGCGTTGTGGTTTCAGCAGCGGTTGCAGTGGCTGCGTTTGTGTCAGTTTCTGGTTGCTTATTTTCTTGGTGTTGCATTTTTACCCTCCAGTCAATTACATGTCGCAGCCGTACATGGTGACACTTTGAATAATTTCAAGTGCCGCCGATCAAATTTGTGGATTCCAATGAAGTTGTCGCTGCGTTTTTACTTAGTTCTTATTTACCTGCCATTACCTTCCCCGCATCGCCGTTATAACTTGTGAAAAATACATTTTGTAACAAGAAAAAACAAATCCATACGAACAAAATTCGGTCTACATCCTATGCTGGAAACACTTAACAGCCTATTTATTGCACTTTTGCAGGGGACTTTATGAGGCTCGCCGTCATTTCCATTTTATTAGTGACTTTCACGATTATTGCCGCGGCATGGATTTGCTTATCCCGCATTGATGGCAATTAAATTAATAAATAGAAACTTTTCAGCTTCCCCTCACGTGCAATAGCAGGTCAAATTGCAATGAATACGTGATCAATTCTAGTGTATTCCATCCAAATTCCAGTAAAATCGCCATTTGACTCTCTGCGTAGCTCAAGGTGACAGGTATGATGGCGCTCAGCTATCAGCCCTATATCCGAAGCACCAACGACGCGCCATGTTATCGATGTTGACCAAATTGACTCTATGGCCTCTCAACTGGCGCAGCTTGCCGATGTTGCTAGCTAGAACAACGATGGTTCCGCTGATAAAAAAGATCCGAATACATAAAATAATGTTTGCAATGGAATTCCCCGCATGATTCATATCGCCATCGTCAGTCATGGCCACGAAGAACTCCTCATCGCCAGCGGGATTGGCGGACTACAAGATGCGGGCGACGATATTCATGTCTGGATTAAGGACAATCAGCCCTCGACAAAACTCAAGGCATATTGCCAGCGCCATCGCGTCTCTTATATAGCTACCTCACCAGGGCTGGGATTTGGTGCGAATAACAATTTTCTTTTCACTCAAATAAAGAACAGTGTTGGCATTGAAAAAGAGGATTTTTTTATTGTCATGAATCCGGATGTCAGCACGGATCAGCCGACCATCCTTGCGTTGGCGGACCTGATGCGAAAGGACGCAACGCCCATTGCCACCCTCAACCTGTACCGCGATCAACAGTACCAGACACCTGACGCGAATATCCGGCGTTTTCCAGATTTTTTTTCACCGGTTCGGATGGCGTGGGTGCGTTCGCTGACTGAGCCCTACGATAAAAATACGTACCCAACGGCGGGATGGAGCGACTGGGCCTCTGGCGCATTTCTGGCGTTTCGGGCTGAGCATTATCAACGACTGCAGGGATTTGATGATCGCTACTTCATGTATTTTGAAGATGTCGATTTATGCTACCGCTCGTGGTTGATGACCGGCCATGGCGTACGTTTTTACCCGCAATTAAAAGCCTTACATAGCGCCGCCAGAAAAAACCGTAACGTTGCGTCGCGCCATGCAAACTGGTTTATCCGTAGCTTCATGAAATTTATTTTCCGCAAGTATTTTGTCTATCGTGGCATCAAACATGCATCAGCGTAGTGTTTTATTAACCGGCGTCAGCGGCTTTGTCGGCAAAGCTATTTACAACGCGCTGCTCGCCAGCGGCGAACGGGTCATCTGCCCCAGTCGCCGTCCTTTGGACTGGCTGGCAACAGGTGTCGAGAATCCACAAACGGGGGATTTATCGCCAGCAACGGATTGGTCGGCACCTCTGCGCGATGTGGATGTAGTGATCCATTGTGCGGCACGCGTTCATGTGATGCATGAAACGACCGCTGATCCGCTGGCCTTATTCCGGCAAGTGAACGTCGCCGCGACGATGCGGCTGGCGGAACAAGCTGTGCAGGCTGGGGTGGCTCAGTTTATTTATATCAGCTCGATCAAAGTCAACGGCGACGGCACATTGCTGGGACAACCGTATACCGAAGAGTCTGCCCCACAAGCCAGTGATCCTTATGGGATTTCTAAATATGAGGCGGAGTGCGCACTGTTAGCACTGGGGGAACGTTGCGGTATGAAAGTAACGATTATCCGGCCGCCGCTCATTTACGGCCCCGGTGTCAAGGCCAATTTTGCCAGTATGCTGCAATGGACACGTAAAGGGATACCGTTGCCGTTTGCCAGTATTCGCAACAAACGCAGTTTGGTTTATTTGGGTAATCTGGTCAGCTTGGTGCTCTGCTGCATGCAAAACAAGAATGCTGCGCAGCAAGTGTTTCTGGTATCGGACAACCATGATTTATCAACCCCAGCACTACTGGAACTGAGCGCACAAGCAATGCACAGGAAGGCCCGCTTGATACCGTTCCCGCCTGGAATACTAATCCTTCTCGCCCGATTGGCTGGACGGAAAGCGATCTCGGACAGACTCTGTGGCTCTTTACAAGTTGATATCAGCAAAGCACAACGACTGCTTGGATGGACGCCGCCATACTCGGTTGAACAGGGCTTGCGTGCCACCGTCAATGCGTCGGCCACACCTGTTGAACAAACAAACTTTACGTCATGATAAAACGATTTTTTGATCTCTTTCTGGCACTGATCGCAACAATCATGTTGGCGCTGCCATTGTTGCTGACAGCCTTGTGCGTCAAGCTCACCTCACGCGGACCGGTGGTGTATTGGTCAAATCGTGTTGGCAGAGATAATGTCATTTTTAAGATGCCGAAGTTCCGTAGCATGAAAATTGACACCCCAGCAGTCGCCACGCATCTACTGACGAATCCCGATCAATATTTGACACCGATCGGTTCGTTTATCCGCAAATCAAGCTTAGACGAGTTACCGCAGTTATGGAGTATCCTGACAGGTAACATGAGCTTTGTTGGCCCCCGCCCTGCACTCTTTAATCAGCATGACCTGATTGATCTGAGAACAGAAAAACAAGTCCATACCATCGCTCCAGGGCTCACCGGATGGGCACAGGTTAACGGCCGAGATGAGTTACCGATTCCGGTCAAGGTCGAACTTGATGCGTATTACCTACAACACCAGTCTTTGTGGCTCGATATCCGTATACTATGGATGACCTTTTTTAAGGTTGTGCGGCGTGATGGTATCACTCATTAATGTCAATCAGTACCTGTCGTTAGCACGAAAGTAGACACACCATGTTTCACTCTCTCCTCAGCTTATCCCGGGCGCAGAAACAGATACTGACTGCCAGTCTGGATACGATTTGTCTGCCCGTCATTTTTATTCTGGCGATCTCGCTTCGTTATGAAGGTTTTAATGCAGAATTATTTCATCATTACCTCGGTCTGATCGTCGCGACGCCCTTAATCTCAGTACCAGTTTTTATTCGCATCGGGCTATACCGCGCCGTATTACGTTTCATTGATCAAAAAATTATCAGTACTATTTTTATTGGCGTCAGTACCACCGTTTTGTTACTGACGTTCATCGGTATCATGCTACATATCTTACCGATTTCAAGGGCAATTTTTGGATTCTACTGGGCTGGGGCAATGCTGTATCTCTGCGCCAGCAGGTTTATTGCGCGTGGCTGGCTAATTAATGCAGGGATGTCAGAGAATGCCACTGCGATCTGTATTTACGGTGGTGGCAAAGCCGGTGCACTGTTAGCTGCGGCCTTAAAAACTGGCGGTGAGTATTACTGCGTGGCGTTTGTTGACGACAACAAAAACATACAAGGATCGACCATTGCCGGCATCAAAATCTATAGTCCATCCGATCTCGACTGGCTCATTCCCAAGCGAGGGATTAGGCAAATTTTACTGGCACTGCCATCGATTTCAAAACACCGGCAAAAACAGATTCTCGACCAACTAGAACATCTAAAACTTAAAATTAAGGTCACACCATCGATTCAAAGTTTGGTTAATGGTGAATTACGGGTTCAGGATATCCGTGATGTGGAAATCGAAGACTTACTGGGTCGTGATCAAGTCACCCCCGATGCGCGCTTGCTATCGGCTTGTATCACCAATAAACAAGTGATGGTGACTGGCGCTGGGGGTTCTATTGGCGCTGAATTATGCCGTCAGATTATTCGCCAGCAGCCGAAAAAGTTGATATTGCTGGAGATGTCTGAATATGCGTTATACGCGATCGAACAAGAACTGAGTCATCTGCAAAATCAGCTTGGTCTTGAATTGGAGATTATTCCTTTTCTTGGCACCGTACTTGATGCAGCGAAACTCAATAAAATTTTCTCCGCATATCAAGTCGACACGCTCTATCACGCAGCTGCCTACAAGCATGTACCGCTCGTTGAACATAATCCGATCGAAGGCATCCGCAACAATGTCTTTGGCACCTTATGTGTGGCGCAGGCAGCGATGCGGGCGCAGGTCCGTAATTTTGTATTGATCTCGACGGACAAAGCGGTGCGCCCGACCAATGTAATGGGTACCACCAAACGCCTTGCCGAATTAATTTTGCAGGCGTTCGCCAGCAAGCAGCATGGCACACGTTTTTGTATGGTGCGTTTTGGAAATGTGCTTGGATCGTCGGGCTCCGTCGTGCCGCTGTTCAGAAAGCAAATTATCGCAGGCGGACCGATTACGCTGACGCATCCTGAAATCACACGCTATTTCATGACCATTCCTGAAGCAGCGCAATTGGTCTTGCAAGCCGGCGCAATGGGTGACGATGGCGAAGTCTTTGTACTCGATATGGGTGAGCCAGTCAGAATTATCGATCTGGCGCGGCGGATGGTGCATTTAAGCGGACTGGAAATAAAAAGCGACGCCTGTCCCGACGGCACCATTGACATTGAGCATGTGGGTCTGCGTCCCGGAGAAAAGCTCTATGAAGAGTTACTCATCGGCGACAATGTCGAAGGCACTAGCCATCCTCTGATCATGCGCGCTCAAGAAAATAAAATCCCATGGGACCGTCTGCAACATTTCCTAGAGGAACTAGAACAGGCGTGCGATGCGTTCAACTATGCTGAAATTCGTGCTTTACTCATGAAAATAGTGGCAGAATACCAACCGCAATGTGGCATTGAGGATTTTATCTGGCAAGCCACCGAAGGCAACAAGGCGACAAGCGTAGACGTTGGCGGTACTGAAGGCCGCAAATTACGCTTATTGCCGTGAAACGAATTCAAGAGCACATGCTTTAAATTACTTATTTTGTATTACGCAATTAACTACCTATTCATCCTCTACTAAGGTCGCTATGTCTCTACTCTCTCCTAGCATTTTTAAAGCCTACGATATCCGCGGCATTATTGGTAAAACGCTTGATGCGGACGTCGCATTTCAAATCGGTCAGGCGTTCGGTACAGCCGCCCTCGCCAAAGGTGAAAAGGCAGTTGTCATCGGCCGCGATGGTCGTTTGTCAGGTCCTGAGTTGATCGCCGCACTGGCCAAAGGTTTGCAATCGACAGGCGTCGATGTCATTGATCTGGACGTCGTGGTTACGCCGATGGTGTATTTCGGCACCAACGTGTTGGGTGCGGCATCAGGCATCATGGTTACCGGTAGCCATAATCCGCCAGACTACAACGGTTTCAAAATGGTCTTGGCTGGCGAAGCAATTTATGGCGACGCGATTCAGGGATTGTATCAGGCGATCTTGAAAAAAGAATTTGTGACTGGCGCTGGTAACTATCGTACGCATGATATCAAAGCGACGTATCTGGAACGTATCATTGGCGACGTGAAACTGACTCGTCCAATCAAAATCGCTGTCGACTGCGGTAATGGTGTTGCTGGTGCATATGCAGCAGATTTATACCGTGGCATGGGCTGTGAAGTCATTGAATTATTTTGCGAAGTTGATGGCACCTTCCCTAACCATCACCCAGACCCAGCCCATCCAGAAAACTTGCAAGATCTGATCCGCTGCCTGCAAACGACCGATGCTGAAATTGGTCTGGCATTTGACGGCGACGGCGACCGTTTGGGCGTGGTAACAAAAGATGGTCAGATCATCTATCCTGACCGTCAATTAATGTTGTTTGCCGAGGACGTGCTGACACGCAACCCTGGCGCGCAAATTCTGTACGACGTGAAATGCACTCGCCATATCTCGGCATGGGTCAAAGCACGTGGTGGTGTGCCGCTGATGTGGAAAACGGGGCACTCCCTGGTCAAAGCCAAATTGCGCGAAACCGGCTCACCATTGGGCGGTGAAATGAGTGGTCACATCTTCTTTAAGGACCGCTGGTATGGTTTTGATGATGGTTTGTATGCAGGTGCACGTTTGCTGGAAATCCTCAGTCGCGTAGCAGACATGACAGCGACGCTAAATCAATTACCACAATCCGCTTCCACACCAGAATTGCAATTGCAACTGGCCGAAGGCGAAAACTTCAGCATCATCGCAGCAATGCAAGCCAATGCGAATTTCCCGGGCGCCGACGAAATCATTACCATTGATGGCCTGCGTGTTGAGTATCCAGATGGTTTTGGACTGGCGCGTTCTTCCAACACCACACCAGTGATCGTAATGCGTTTTGAAGCAGAAACGCCTGCAGCACTGGCACGGATTCAAGGCGCCTTGAAAGAAGCGATTCTGGCCGTTAAACCAGAAGCGCAATTGCCGTTCTAATTGAGATCATTCAACTATACTCCCTCCTAGTATTTTTAAACCACCCTGTCTCCATAAGGACAAATAGGGTGGTTTTTAACGATACTACTGGGGAGTAGTTGATTTTAGTGACTTAGCACACAAAATAATCAATCATCGCCATCCCATGTCGATGTCGATCCGATCACCACCTTCTTTCGTCCTTAGCCCTTCCGTGAAAATTCTTCTGATCCGCGTTTCTTCCCTTGGCGATGTCTTGCATAACATGCCTGTCGTTGACGATCTACGTCGTCATTTTAACGATGCGCAGATTGATTGGGTCGTCGAGGAAGGCTACGTTAATCTCGTCCGGTTGCACCCTGGTGTCCGACACATCATTCCGTTTGCGCTCCGACGCTGGCGTAAAAGTCTGCTCTCCGCAAACACACAACGCGAAATGAAACAGTTTTATCAGCAAGTACGCGCCGAAGAATATGATCTGGTCATTGAGACGCAAGGCTTGTTTAAAACAGGCATTATTATGGGCATGGCACGCCTTGTCTCTGGAGGCAACAAAGTCGGTCTTGCCAACGGCACAGAAGGGTCGGGCTACGAAGGTATTTCACGGATTTTTCATGACCAGAGTGTGCCAGTTGATCGACATACCCATGCCGTCCTGCGCGGCCGCCTAGTCGCGGCAGCCGCTGGTGGATATGTGGTTGATTCGCCAGCCAGATTTGGCCTGCTTGCACCAGAAGGCCATCCTGCGTGGCTGCCAGCGCATCCGTATGCAGTTTTTTTCCATGGCACAGCAGGTGCGACTAAGAAGTGGGCACGTACTCACTGGGTGGCCATTGCTGCGGAACTACAGCAGCACAATCTGCCTGTGTTACTGCCGTGGGGCAATGCCGCTGAAAAAGCCGAAGCAGAAGCGATGGCGCTGGACATGCCCAATGCTAGCATCCTGCCAGCACTGTCAATGCAGGAAGCAACGATTCTCGCTCAGTCAGCCGCACTCGCTATCGGCGTCGATACCGGACTCACCCATATCGCTGCGGCTTATGAAACGCCGACCATTGAGATCTATTGCGCGTCACCAAAATGGAAAACAGAAGGTAACTGGTCTGACAAAATTATCAATCTGGGTGATCAAGGCACCCCACCAACAGTTGATGAGGTCATTGGTGCGATCAAGCAATTGAGGACGCCTCGTTAATTGATCCGCACATCGCCAAAGAATTGTTGAACAGCTATCGAACGACCATCAAAATACAAAAACATCATTATTAATAAATTAATATTGCGCACTATTTTTGCCATTCTCCTTCATCTGGATTGCTTTGGGCAGCACCATGTCGGAAATTTCAGGTATATTCCGTCGTCCTGATTTGAGAACCCTCTTTGAATGACTACACGACAACACCTCGATGCCAACGCAACGATCATCATGTTACTCCTTTGCGTATGCTGGGGACTGCAACAGGTAGCGGTCAAACTGGCCACGCCAGTCATCAGCGCCAGCCTGCAACTCGGCTTACGCTCAGGTATTGCAGCGATGTTAGTACTCGCTTTAGTATGGTGGAAAAAAATTCCCTTCTCGTTACGTGATCGCCATGTCCTGCCGGGCACCTTGGCAGGGGTGTTGTTTGCATTAGAATTTTTGTGCGTCTCGTACGGTTTAACCTTTACCAGTGCTTCGCACATGTCGGTGTTTCTCTACACGGCACCAATTTTTACGGTGATCGGCTTACATGCGGTCATTCCGAGTGAGCGCTTGGATGCAAAACAATGGCTGGGCGTAGTCTCTGCCTTTGGCGGCATTACCATCGCGTTTTCAGGAGCGTTACAACAATCGCCGGATGCCTTCCATGAAATATTGATCGGTGATGGCCTTGGCGTGTTAGCCGCGCTGCTCTGGTCAGCCACAACCCTGACGATCCGTTTTTCCAGTCTGGCTGAAGCGGAGCCGACCACTACCCTGTTTTATCAACTAGCAGGAGCAGCTGTAATATTGATCGGCATTGTCCTCTGGCGTGGCGAACAATGGACCGCCTGGAATCAGATTACCTGGATCAGCATGTTCTTTCAAAGCGTGATTGTGGCTTTTGCCAGCTACCTGGCATGGTTCTGGCTGATGCGCCGTTATTTGGTGTCCCGTTTATCGGTTTTTTCTTTTTTGACGCCACTTTTTGGGGTGGCGGCAGGCGTGATGCTGATGCACGATACAATTAGTCCACGTTTTGCAATTGGCGCGGTCATGGTACTCGGTGGTATCGTGCTGGTGAATGTCAAGAAACAAACACCCTAACTGAACAAACCAATTGAACAAAATCACTGAATCCTATTTAGATCTTTTTTAATGCGCCTTCTTTACTCATTCATCTGGGGTTTGTCCCTTCCCTTCGCCTTATTTCGTTTGTGGTGGCGAGGTCGCAAGGAACCCGGCTATCGACAGCATATCGCTGAGCGTCTGGGCTTTTACTCACGCTACGACAGCACGCCAACGATCTGGGTACATGCTGTCTCTGCCGGAGAAACACGCGCTGCCGAGCCACTGATCCGTGCCTTATTAGCAACCTACCCACAGCATCAACTGTTGCTCACGCACATGACCGCCACCGGACGCGAAACCGGCGGCAAACTATTTGCAGATGTGCAAAACCGCCTACGACAATCGTATTTACCCTATGACATCAATTGGATGATACGCCGCTTTTTGATGCATTATTCACCACAGTTATGCATCCTAATTGAAACAGAAGTCTGGCCAAATCTGATTGCGCAATGTCAACAACATCATATTCCAGTCACGCTCGTCAATGGCCGCTTATCAGCCAAATCGCTCAGAAAAGCACAACGCATGGCGTCACTGATTTTACCTGCAGCACACGCCATCAGCGCCGTTGCAGCACAATCCAATCCGGATGCCGAGCGTTTAAAAGAATTAGGCATCAGCCATCCCATCATTACTGGCAACATCAAGTTTGACGTCACACCGCCAATCGTTATGGCGGAGCGCGGTGCCGCGCTGCGGCGTAGTCTTGGAGATCGTGCCGTTATTTTGTGTGCCAGTACCAGAGATGGCGAAGAAGAATTGATTCTCGACGCTTTTCTGGAGCAATTTCCCCTACTGGAGCAGCCACCGCTACTGATGATCACGCCGCGCCATCCGCAACGCTTTGATGAGGTAGCACAAATGATCGAAGCGCGCGGTATTGCCTACGTGAGACGCTCTGCATTTGATCACAATCTCGTCACCCCAATTTCCGAGAAAGTACAGTTGGTGCTAGGAGATAGCATGGGCGAAATGTATATGTATTACGCCATGGCAGATGTCGCATTTGTCGGTGGTAGTCTGGTATCACTGGGTGGCCATAATCTGATTGAGGCTTGTGCGATGGGCAAACCCGTATTAACCGGATTGCATACCTTCAATTTTTCAGAAATTACCGATCAGGCGATCGCTGCTCATGCCGCTGTGCGCGTTGATGGCGCACGTAGTATGCTACGGGAAGCACTGGCTTTAGTGGGTGACGACAAAAAACGCCAGCAGATGGGCAGCAGCGCTCATGCCTTCTTTCTGCAACACCAGGGGGCCACGTCCAGAACGATGGACATATTGAAACCTTTCATCCACTAAACCCGGCCTTTATCCATGCTGCACTCAATGATAAGCAACTACCTTGAGCCGCAGCATCAGCTACGCATCAAAAGCAACGGATCAATACTGAGTGAAATAGTTTAATAAAGTACAAGAATTCCCCCTGATCCAGGCATCTTGATGAGAGTCAAGGCGCCTAGGTCTTCGCCGTCTATACTGATACGGTCAGGTACGCAGTTCACCTGAAATGATCATGACCGGCGACATCACCAGACGAACGACTCTCTCTGATTACATAAAGTACAACTTAAGCACAACATGAACGCCAACGAAAAAATCCTAGGAATCACTGACATGGCTCCTCAAGAAATATCCCTCGATGTCTTGCTAGAAAAATACGCTAAAGGTAATGAGGCCAGCATCCACGATGTGCAGGCACGTGTCGCCAAGGCCTTAGCCAGCGTCGAGCAAGCAGATACCCAGGCTTACTACGAAGAAAAATTCTTGTGGGCACAAAAGAATGGCTTTGTCCCAGCTGGTCGTATTAATTCAGCGGCAGGCATGGATTTGCATGCGACCCTGATCAATTGCTTCGTGCAACCAGTCGGTGACTCTGTTTCCAGCCCAACTGATGGCAAGCCAGGTATTTACGCCGCCTTAGCAGACGCCGCAGAAACCATGCGCCGTGGTGGTGGAGTTGGTTACGATTTCTCCAGCATCCGCCCAAAAGATGCGTTGGTGCGTGGCACACGTTCACGTGCATCGGGTCCAGTTTCATTCATGCAAGTGTTCAACGCCTCTTGTTCAACTGTCGAGTCCGCAGGCGCGCGCCGTGGTGCGCAGATGGGCGTTTTGCGTGGCGATCATCCTGACATTCTGGAATTCATCCGTTCTAAAGACGAAGGTGGTTTAACCAACTTCAATATTTCGATCGGCGTCACTGACGAGTTCATGCACGCCGTCGCGAATGATGTTGATTTCTGTCTGGTCCACAAAGCAGAACCAAGCGAAGACAAAAAAGCCAACGGCGCGTATCAACGTGAAGACGGCATCTGGGTATACGAAACCGTCCGCGCACGCGATCTGTGGGACGTCGTCATGAAGTCCACCTACGATCATGCAGAACCAGGCATTTTGTTCTTGTCACGCATGAACGCAGAAAACAATTTGTACTACTGCGAAAAAATTGAAGCGACCAATCCTTGCGCAGAACAACCTTTGCCAGATTACGGTTGCTGTTGCCTCGGCTCAGTCAATTTGACTCGCTTTATCAACAAGCCATTCAGTGACGTCAGCCATTTTGATTTCACAGCATTCCAAGAAGTCGTTACCGTTGCAACACGGATGCTCGATAACGTGCTTGATGCAACCGCTTGGCCATTGACGCAACAACAGGCCGAAGCGATGTCCAAACGCCGCGTGGGCTTGGGCTTCTTGGGTCTGGGTAGCGCGCTCGTGATGCTGGGTATCCGGTATGACTCCGAAGAAGGTCGTGAATTTGCACGTCAGGTATCCGAAACCATGCGTGATGCGTCTTACGTTGCATCGGCTGAATTAGCAAAAGAAAAAGGCGCGTTCCCCCTGTTTAACAGCAAGGATTACCTCGCTGGTAGTTTCGCACAACGGTTGCCAAAACAAGTCCGCGCGCTGATCAAGAAAAATGGTCTGCGCAACTCACACTTACTGTCGATTGCACCAACCGGCACCATTACCTTAGCATTTGCAGATAACGCTTCTAACGGTATCGAACCCGCATTTTCATGGGTGTACAACCGTAAGAAACGCATGGCCGTTGGCGATGCCCGTATCTATGAAGTAGCTGACCATGCATGGCGCCTATACCGCTCCATGGGCAATGATGTTTCTGATGACAGCAAACTGCCATCGCAGTTTGTCACGGCACTGAACATGTCTGCCAGCGATCACATGAAGATGCTGCAAGTCGTGCAGCCGTATATTGATTCAGCGATTTCTAAAACGGTCAACGTACCGGCTGACTATCCTTACGCCGACTTCCAGAATCTGTATATGGACGCTTGGCGCGCTGGCCTCAAAGGCCTGGCGACATATCGTCCGAATAGTATTCTAGGCAGCGTATTATCCGTCGCGTCCAGTACCCCTGAGGAGGCACCAGAAGCCAAAACGATGCCAGACGAAGACTTACTGCGTAAGCAATTTGATGGCCGCCCATTTGGCGATCTCGAATCCGTGACGTCGAAAATCCAGTACATGACCTACGAAGGTAAAAAAACCGTCTACCTGACCGTGAGCTTTATTCACGTACAAGGCATAGTCGGTGGCGAACACGTGACGATAGAACGTCCATTTGAGTTCTTCATGCCAGCAGGTCAAAAGAACGATGGCCAGCAATGGATTTCTGCCAGTATGCGTCTGCTGTCGATGGCTGCTCGCTCCGGTGGATCGATTGCCAAAGCACTGGCTGACATGCGTGAAGTGGTCTGGGATAAAGGCACCGTTCGCTGCGGTACGCTCACCAAAGATGATGGCACCCAGGCACCACTGTTCCACGAATCTGAAGTCGCAGCGATTGGTTATTCTCTGCAACGAATCTTGATGAAACGTGGCTATCTCGATGCTTCTGGCAATCAGATTCCGGTTCACGTTCTGGCAGAGAAATTCAAAGCCCGTATGCAACAATACGGCCTCGATGACCTCGCCTACGAAGCCGACAGCGCCCCTATCAGCTACATCCCCACTGGCAAAAAATGTCCGGATTGTGGCGCCCACGCACTACAAAAAATAGATGGCTGCAGCCGTTGTGTTTCTTGTGGTTATGTAGGAGCTTGTGGTTAATGATGCTAGACGCTTGGCGCTCACCACTGTAAGGTAAAGCGTCAGCGACGACGTAGCGTTATGAAAAACATGCCAGCGACTACGCTGGCATGTTTTATTGGATTGTGTGTTGATTGCAGTCCCCACCCGAATAAGATGAGAAGCAGGTAATTTTATTCCCAACGATCAGTAATCGCCACAGAAAATATCCGCAGAAAATGAAAGTTATCCTAACTCATCCATGGATACTTTATAAGTTTCGCGACAAGTAGCGACTGAAGTTGCTGAGATCAGCGCTGTCAGTGTCACAAATGCAGCAACGGGCATCCAGCCACTTGGACCAGATTGCAAAATAGAGGCACTGATCGTTGGTGCAAAGCCGCCGAGTGCAAAGCCGATCTGAGTACCAATCGCCATGCCTGACAAACGGACTCGTGTACCAAACATCTCGCCATACAGCGATGGCCATACACCATTTGCTGCACTGTACACTACACCGGACAAGAGCAAACCAAACGTAAAGATCAAAGGAATATTGACTTCGCTGATCGCCCACATATACGGCCATATCAGTGCTGCAGATCCAATTGCACCAAAAATGAATACCGGCTTTCTGCCAATTCGATCAGACAGTGCAGCAAAGGTTGGAATCGCAGCGAGCGCGACCACATTGGCAAGAACCAGAACAGTCAGCATTGTTGAGCGTGGAATATGCATCGTATTGACAGCATATGACAACGTGAACACACTAAAAATCGTACTGACAACCGATACCAATGCTGCAAAAATCACACGTATGACATTCGCTTTATTACTAGTAAACAGCATTGTCACAGGCGCTTTTTGGGATTTTCTATCCCCGTCTTTAAACGCCGGCGTTTCAGGCAAAGTTCTGCGCACCCACATACCAACGGCAACCACAACCGCACTCAAGAAGAAAGGAATGCGCCATCCCCAGGACAATAATTGATCTTCCGGTAAAGCAGAAATAGGCAGAAATACTAAGGTGGCCAAAATCAATCCGGCCTGTGTGCCGCTCAGTGTAAAACTAGTGAAAAATGCACGTCGATGTGCTGGCGCGTGTTCCAGCGTCATTGAATTTGCACCCGCTTGTTCTCCGGCAGCAGACAAACCTTGCAGCATGCGAAGTACCACTAACATAATTGGGGCAGCAATACCAATCTGACTGTACGTTGGTAACAAACCGACTAAAAATGTCGACGTGCCCATCAACAGTAAGGTAAATGTCAGTACCCGTTTGCGGCCATAAATGTCACCGACATGGCCAAGAATAACAGCACCAATAGGACGGGTTACATAGCCAACACCAAAGGTGGCAAACGCTGCAATCGTTGCTGTTGCAGGATCAAAAGAAGGAAAAAATATTTTCCCGAAAACTAAAGCTGCTGCAGTGCCGTAAATAAAAAAATCATAATATTCAACTGCGCTACCTATCCAACTGGCGAGTGCAGCTTTCCGTGAAGCATTGGTTGATGAGTGACTATTCGTAGATGATAGTGACATGGTGGATTCTCAAAAAAAATAGGAAGTACGAGCACCAGTAGCACAAACCTTTGTGCTACTGAACTATCAGGTAAATGTTTAAAACTTGTGAACTACACCGGCTTGTACGCCACTCAGTCGTTGGCCATTCACATCTGCGCCGGCTAGATTCGCGGTTGGACCAGCAGAACCACTAAAGCGGAAGCCAGCATTGGACTGGTTAGTCAACACACTAGCGAACGAATACAAAATCGTTCTTTTGGAGAGATCGTAGAACACGCCAATGTTGCCACCTTTAGCACCTGCACTGGTGTCAGAAGTATCTTTAATGACGCCATACAAAGCACCAACACGCACCTGCGAACTGATGCGGTAATCTGCAGATAATTGGTAGATATTAAAATAGCGGTAGGCATTTTTATCAGTACCAGCCACCAGATTATTTGGATTAGCGATATTGCTAAGGATAGTACCCGCAGTCAGACCATTCGCATTGGATGTGACGTTATTACTTCTTACATAAGCTACATAGACTTTCCCTGAACCATATTCATAGTCAGCATACAAGTTATGATAAACAATCTTTTCCTGCACTGTGCCTGTTGGCGCCGGCTTTGCCGACAACCCAGCATAACCAGCACGATACGGACCATTGGTATAATCTAATGCAAGCTGGACCACTGCACTTTGACTCAAACCACCTCCCGCTTGTTCGCCCAACGCATAATGTGCAACTCCCTGAAACCCGGCAATACGTGGGCTCTTGTATGAGATGTCATTATCATAGCGAGAAGGTACGCCGAACGTGTTGATAACAGAACCGAACGTTGTGCGGTCAGTGTAGTCAATAGCGCCACCAATATAAAATATTTCAGTATTTTGGCGTCCAAGACGGAACTCACCGACTGGCGTACTTATCCCTACCCACGCCTGACGATCGAATAAATGATTCGAATCTGCTGACGCACCAGTACCAGCATTCAATCCTTGCTCAAGCGTGTATTTGACTTGATAACCATGACCTAATTCTTCTGTTCCGCGAAATCCCAAACGGCTTCGCAAAATGCTGCCATCATTGAGGCCAATGACGTTCTTACCGCTACTGCTGCTGATATAGCCAATATATTGATCAATGTCGCCATAAATTGTGACATTGCTTTGAGCCTGAGAAACAGAAGAGCATGCAGCAATCGCTGCAGCTGCTATTATTTTTTTGTTCATGGTTATCTCCAATAAATTAATTTTAATAGTGATTGACAGATGACGTTGTCTCTATCATTTCCCCCTCAAAGTGCAGAAGAAGTGAGGGGCCTTCTTACCTCATACAAATTTCAATGTACGTTCAGAATAAGCACGTGGGATCGCAAACCAGGATAAGGTTACGAGCAGAATGGCAAGACTTAGCATGGTCAACACTAACGTCTCCGACGCTTTAACTGCACTATGAGAAATCAATTGGCCAACGACAAAAGCGGTGGAGGTAATTAAGAAGCCTGACCAAGCAGCGGCGCGGCCTGCGCAATCGGGAAATGGCGCGACCGCACCACCTTGTCCGCACGGCTGATGAAAACCATGACCCAACATATAGATGCATTGAGGTATAACCATTGCCAACACCGTGTGATAGCCGAAATGCCAGAGCAAGAATTCGCTAACGCCACCAATCAACGATAAACTGGCACCCAATTTAACGACATGAGGAACCGGCCATACCGTCAAGGACTTGCGACATACCAAGGTGCCCGCTAAAAATGCCAGAGAACAGAGTGCAGGCAATACGCCATAAGCCACCCGTGACATACCGAATTCACCAATAAAAACAAACGGTGACAACATCAGAAAGGCAATCGCACCGCTGTAACTGAATCCCGCAAGTAATGAGGAAAATAGAAATTTTTGATGCGTCATAAAATGCATCGCCGTCACCGATATATCTTGTTCTTTTACGGCATGATTTTCAGTAAAATAAAAAAATACAGTGCACCACGTCAGCACACCAAAGACAGCAATCATTGCCATCGTGATATGCCATCCGACGTATTCAGTAACTAGTCCACCAAACACCGGTGCTAACACACCAATCACACTCATTCCCGTCATGCTGCGCGCCATGATGCCTAATCCCGCGGCACCACTGTACTGATCACGGATAATTGCTCGGGCACTGATAACAGCTGCGGCAGTTGCTGCCCCCTGCACCACACGACTGAGTAATAGAAAAGGCAAACTAGTCGCAGCAGCACCGAGAATGCCCGCCAAGGTATAGATCGCTAGTCCCCATAACAAGGTACGACGCCTGCCATAACGATCTGAAATCGTACCGGCCACCAACTGCATAAAACCGAACGAAATAATGTAGGCAGTTAACGTCCACTGTACTTGTCCGATCGAGCTAGAAAGATCGTTGGCAATTTGCGGCAATGCCGGCAAATACATATCCGTCGCCACTACCTGCGAGGCGAGCAAGAGCATCAGTAACAGGCTGATCAGGTTCGCTGATGCGGTGGTATTTTTCATATTCTTTGGTCGCATTGAGTC
Source organism: Undibacterium sp. RuRC25W (assembly GCF_049339825.1). Taxonomy (NCBI): domain Bacteria; kingdom Pseudomonadati; phylum Pseudomonadota; class Betaproteobacteria; order Burkholderiales; family Oxalobacteraceae; genus Undibacterium; species Undibacterium sp. RuRC25W. Next base: position 123,793 of record NZ_JBMPPD010000002.1, read on the forward strand.
AAGTGCGCCATCGCAGCAATGGCCAGCACATACCCCTGCGTGCCAAAACCAAACATCACACCAGCAGCGACCGCCGATATATAGGACTGATGGCGAAAGCTCTCACGCGCGTGGACATTAGAAATATGTAATTCGATGACGCGTAACTGAGCACCTTTGATGGCATCTGCAATAGCGATTGACGTATGGGTATAAGCACCAGCGTTAAGAATGACCCCAGCAACCTGACCAGCAGCTTGCGCAGCGCCCGCTTCATGTATCCAGTCGATCAGTACACCTTCATGGTTAGACTGGCGAAAATCAGCGCGCAACTGATGCTGATCACAAGAATGCTCACACAACTGACGTACATCGTCGAGCGTTTGTAGGCCATACGTTGCTGGCTCACGCTGACCGAGTAAATTCAGGTTGGGACCATTGAGGATTAAAACGGTTTTCATGATTTGTCTTATTCCTGATTCAATCAAGCCATCATCGGATGACCAGGAACAGGCAAGCGCATGTTCAGACTACGACGCAATACCTGATCGGTCACCCATTTGGCGGCGGCATGCGCACGCCGCGCGACAATCTCAGGTGATAATTGCAAGTAGTCATCATTAAAGACTTCAAAACTAAAATCACCGCGATAGCCATTTTTATCCAGTCTACGCAACAACTCACTGAGTTCACTTGAGTGAATTCCTTCACCAGGAAAGACACGCAGATGACGCGCTGTTTCTAACCGTTCTTCCGCACTGCGGATGTCACGCCACATAAAATCAGATAGCTGCACCATCGCGATTTTATGACTTGGGATGTCTTCCAAGTTGTCTAAATTTGCGCGGTTGGCGAGCATATGAAAACTGTCGATCACTACCCCTAAATTCGAATGATCTGCCATTTCAACGGCGGCCCAGGACTGTTCATATTGGTTAATATGACGCCCCCATGAGAGGGCTTCAAAACCGACCTTCACACCCAACGGCACAGCGAGCGTCGCTAATTTAGCGAGCTGACGCGCGATCAAAGGCATATCCCCACTTGCATGGCTAGAGGTGCTAGAACACACCATCAGCAATGGCGCACCGACCGCCTGACAAACCTGCAGCATATTCTTGGCAATATCGAGTTTGTATTCGTGCAATGGTCCCGTGAGCCCTTCGTAATCACGCATCACCTGAATCCCGGTCACGCGTACGCCGCTGGCACGTACCACACGGACTGCCTCGCTCAAGCCGCCAGGATGCGAGGCGAGATCTTTCGCCCACAACATAATTTGCGAAAAACCAACCGCTTTAGAGGCGGCTAATTTCGATTCCAAAGGGCCGGCCAGTGTAATGCTGTCCATGCCGAAGTTACTCAGATTCATAGCGCTCCCAAGGCTCTAAATTGCTCAGAAGAGACGCCCGGCCAACCAAACAGCTCTAGGTATAAAGGCGCTTGCTCAATCAGCATTTCACGTCCTTTCTGAATCCGGCAACCTCGTTGCTCTGCTAGCGTCAACAAGCGGGTCATCTCAATTTTCATACCGCAATCAGCGACGATGCAATTTGGCGATAAGCCAGTCAGATCAAGTGGTAATGGATCTTCTGCATGCATCCCCAACGGCGTGGAGTTCACAATCAAGTCGTAGCCTTGCGCATGCGGGTCAGCAATGCTGATTTTTATTTCTCGATACGCTTCTTGCAGGCGTTGACGCAACGATTGCGCTTGCTCGATTCGGGTGTCATACAAGGCGACTTCGCCAATACCGCGCGTCGCTAACGCGGTCGCGATGGCACAACCAACGCCGCCGCTTCCTACAACCAGCGCACGTGAGTTGATCCAGTCAAACGGTGCAATCGCACAGGTACGATCAAGCGCACGTACAAAACCTTCGCCATCAATCAAATCACCGATGAGTTGTCCGTCAGCATTTTTATAAACAGCATTACATGCAGATGCCAAAGCAGCCCTTGGCGTAACCTCATCAACGCTGTGTACTGTCATGGGCTTATGCGGAATCGACACGAAGATACCGCCTACATTTTCAATCGCCATGAGTGTGCGTACCGTCGCGGTGTACGCCTCCGGCGCGACTTTGAGCGGGATGACACGGGCATCGATATTATGCTGCTTGAAATACGTGTTAAATAAGACTGGCGCTTTCACTTGTTCTACCGGCCAACCAATAACAAAAAATATACGTGTGGTTCCAGAAATTTCGATCATGCTGTGTGCTCCGGACGGCTGATCACCAGCTCAAAACTGATACCGCCCTTGTAAAGTTGGGTCAACGCACCTTTCTCGCTCGACGGAGCACCCGCTCTATCGACAAACACGATGCCTCTTTGTTTTAATTCGTTCACCGCTTGCAACACGTCAGGCGCACCAATACCGATACGTATCAATTGTTCGTCCCATTGCAAACCAGCAGCACCTTCTGGCGGCTCGATCAATTGCAGATAGAAAGAATGACAAGGACTTTCCAGCAATAAGCCTTTTGGTAATACGCCAAAAAAATGCCCCTCCGGCAAAAGCCGAAAATCCATCAGCTGCTGGTAAAAATCGATCCATTCTGGTGAGCGGTCGCGTCCTATCGCCTGCACCACACCAAAGAAATGCATACCAGCAATTGCAGGAGGATATTGAGGTACGCCAGGGATGGGTTTGAAGTCGACGTCGTAGATAGAAAAATCACGTACACGATCAACAAAATATAAAATCGAATCGCCAGCGCCATGAACGCCAGGAATATTTAGTTCCATCACACCAGCCCGTGTTTGGATGCTCCAGGCGCCCATGTCAATGGCATGACGATAGGCTAGATCTGCATCGCGTACGCGTAGCGCGATGGCGCTGATACTCGTTGATTGTGTATCTGGTACCGATGGCGGCAATGCAGTAGGATCAGCATTGACGATGATATTCATGCTGCCCTGACGATATAAGGTCACTTCGCGAGAACGATGACGCGCGGTTGCTACAAAACCCATCTGTTCTAACAACGCACCAAACACCAATGGCCGGGCAGTTGCATATTCGATAAATTCGATGCCATCAATGCCCAGTGGATTATTCGGTTCAGGCAAATATTCTTGTACACTCATTACATGCTTTCAGAGATGTTGCTATCCATGTAGTGTAAAAAAGACGATGCGCAAAAAATAGCCCTGAAAATCGCGTTTACTGCGACAATCGCTCAAGCTGCGCGATTATCGCGCGAATCACAAGAAAGTTAAGGATGAAACGGCAAGAATTAAGCGACGTAGAAGTTGCGAAACGCGATTTAATTGACGGATTAATCACAGGCATTAATGCCATCACCGCATTCAATGACGACACGGCTCGCCTGACCGCCAGCGAGCTTTCTGAGAAAATAAATATCAGCCGCAGCGCCGCACGCCGTTATCTTTTGACACTGGTGCACATCGGGCTGGCAGCAACCGATGGAAAGTATTTCTGGCTCACGCCTAAGGTACTTAATCTCGGGCGTTCGTATATCAATTCCGCACGTCTGCCACGCGCTATCGTCCCGTTTCTACAGCGTCTTACTTTGCAGTTACAGGAGTCGAGTAATTACTCTGTGTTGGAAGGTGATGATGTGGTGTATGTGAGTCGCGTCAATGCGCCGCGCGTGTTGACCACGGGCTTTGAACCAGGTACGCGTTTGCCTGCCTATACGTCGACCGCCGGACGCGTTTTATTAGCGGCGCTGCCAGAGGCAGAATTACACAGTTATCTGGAACGGATTGAACTGGTCGCCTATACCCATTTGACCATCACCGATAAAGACACCTTGTTCGCTGAAATATGTACGATCCGTGAACAGGGTTTTGGAATGACAGAGAATCAATTTGAAATCGGTTTGCGCGGCATTTCAGTACCGCTTAAAAACCGCCGTGGCAACTTAGTCGGCGCATTGAGTATTTCGATGATGATTAGTAGCTGTTCAAAAGCAGAAGCCGCCGGCAAATGCCTTCCAGCATTGCAAGCGGCTGCCAATAGCATGATGCAGTGGGTGTAATTAGATCGCTTTAGCTTAGTGTTACCCTGATTACTATCCTCATTGCTGTCCTCATTGCTGTCCTAATTGCTGCTCTAGTTGATGCAGAATGCGATAGCAAGGTAGTACCTTGGCGACACTGGAATTCGGTTCACGTCCATCTCTGATGGCGGCAAAGAATTCACGGTCTTGTAATTCGATGCCATTCATAGAAACATCGACCTGACTGACATCGATCTTCTCTTCCTTACCGGTGTAAAGATCATCGTAGCGCGCCAGATAGGTAGCGCTATCGCCGATGTACCGGAAGTACGTTCCTAAAGGACCGTCATTATTAAAACTCAGCGATAAGGTACAGATCGCACCGCTACTGCTTTTTAATTGAATCGACATATCCATGGCGATCCCGAGTTCAGGATGAATCGGACCTTGCAACGCATTTGCCTGCACAATCTCGCCGCCGCTTTGATAGGCAAACAAATCAACGGTGTGTGCAGCATGGTGCCACAATAAATGGTCAGTCCAGCTACGTGCCTCGCCGAGCGCATTGATGTTACTGCGACGGAAAAAATGCGTTTGCACATCCATTTGTTGCAGTTTAAAACGGCCCGACTGCACTTGCTGTTGCACGTACTGATGACTAGGATTAAACCGACGCGTGTGACCGCACATCGCCACCAAACCACTCACACGAGCTTGCTCGACGACCGCTTCTGCACCAGACAAACTATCTGCCAATGGAATTTCTACTTGTACATGTTTACCTGCACGGAGACAGGCAAGTGCTTGCTCGGCATGCAGTTGTGTCGGCGTACACAAGATAACGGCATCGACTTCTGGCAGCGCAAGACTCTCTTCCAATTCAGTAGTGACATGTGCGATCCCATAACGGGCAGCGATGTCGCGCGTTTTTTCAATATCACGACTAATGAGGGAGACGACTTCAACGCCTGGGATCAGTCGTATGCCATCCAGATGTTTAATACCAAAAGCACCAGCACCAGCCAGCGCCACTTTGATCGTTTTTGTCATTATTTATTCTCCAGGATCAGATGACCAACCGCGGTATTCGATGCGGGAACATGATAAAAGCGCTTTACTAATTCAGGCGTTTCACCACCAGCAACATCGTCCATAGCGCCGCGGGCAATGAGCCACATGACCAGTTCAATACCTTCTGAACCTGCTTCACGTACGTAGTCAATATGGGGCTTTTTAGCGAGTGTGTGTGGATCCTTGATGAGGTCATCCAGAAATGCATTATCAAATTCCTGATTGATCAAGCCAGCACGCGCGCCTTGTAGTTGGTGGCTCATGCCGCCTGTTCCCCATATCTGGACATTGAGCGGCGTGTCGTAGGATTCAATCGCTTTGCGGATTGCTTTACCAAGTTCAAAACAGCGGTTACCTGATGGAACGGGGTATTGCACCACATTGACGGCAAATGGAATGACAGGACATGGCCAGGCTTGCGGTTGTCCACACATCAGTGACAAAGGTACTGTCAGTCCATGATCAACATCCATTTTATTCACAATGGTCAGATCAAAATCCTGTTGTATGACAGATTGCGCTATATGTGCCGCTAACTCTGGATGTCCCTGCACCACGGGGACAGGACGCGGCCCCCAACCTTCATCAGCTGGCTGAAATTGTTCTGCACATCCAATTGCAAAGGTCGGAATCATGTCAAGGCTAAACGCCGTCGCGTGATCGTTATAGACCAGAAAAATAACATCCGGTGTATTTTCTTTCATCCATGCTTTAGAGTCTTCATAGCCAGCAAACAGTGGCTGCCAATACGGATCCTGCGTCTTCCCAAGATCAAGTGCCGCACCAATAGCGGGAACGTGCGAGGTGTATACACTGGCTGAAATTTTTGCGTGATTAATGTTTTTTGTCTCTTGCTTCGTCATTTCTTTTCTTCTCCAATGACACGATTACCGATGACAGAACGGCCCCCGGCCAACATCATCGCTGCGTATTCTTCCTGACTCATCCCTGTCATACTGGCTGCCATATATTGAAACGAACGACCATCCGTCGCGCCAATTTTGGCCAGAAAATAAATATTACCGCCAACCGCCAAGCAGCGATTTAAATCGCGCGTCAAGACGCCTTGTTTTTGTTCTTCTGTCATTGGCCATTCGTCAAGGTAAGCACGTTCGTCCGCTTTAAACCGCGCACGATTTTCTGCTTTCATGAGTGACATACAGAATTGATTCAAGTGATATCCAAGACGCGATTGCTCCGCGTCAAAAATAGTAGTACCTGGAATATCTTGATATGGTTTATCGAGTGCCATGCGAGTTAACTCCAATACAGACGCAAAGGATTGTCTACCAGCAGTTTCTGCTGTAATTCTGCGGTAGGCGCGATATGAGGAATATAGTCTACCAGCAGTCCGTCGTCAGGCATGTGATCTTTCAAATTCGGATGCGGCCAGTCGGTTCCCCATAAAACGCGATCAGGGAATTGTTCAACCAGCGTTCGCGCAAACGGAATGACATCGCGGTACGCGTGTGTTTCACCTTGTAATGCCGCTGGGCCACTAACACTCAGACGTTCCGGACAACTGACCTTACTCCAGATATTCTGATGTTCACGCATCATTTTAAGAAAGAGCGCAAAACCAGGGCCATCAACAGGTTGACTCACATCAGGACGCCCCATATGGTCAACGACGACTGTCGTCGGCAGACTGGTAAAGAAGTCATATAATTCTGGCAAATCCTGCGCTTCAAAATAGACAACCACATGCCACCCCAGAGGTGCGATGCGGTGCGCGATCTCGGACAATACTTCACGTGGCGTAAAGTCTGCAAGACGCTTCACAAAATTAAAACGCGTCCCACGCACACCAGCGGCATGCAGCGCCAGCAGTTCGGCATCGGTGATATCACGCTTTACTGTCGCCACGCCCCGCGCCTGATTACCCGCTGCCCGCAACGCATCGACTAACGCGCGGTTATCACTGCCATGACATGTCGCCTGAACAATGACATTTTTGGCAAAACCCAAATGGTCTCGCAACGCGAATAATTGGTCTTTAGATGCATCACAAGGAGTATATTTGCGTTCTGGTGCATACGGAAATTGCGCGCCAGGTCCAAAGACGTGGCAATGCGCATCCACTGCGCCAGCAGGTAAAACAAAACGCGGCGTTGATGGTGTCGGATAAAAATCCAGCCAGCCTGGCGTTTTGGTAAAAAGAGATTGATTATTTTCAGCCATGGGGTTTATCGCTTATGAGATACAAAGAGGCACAAAGATACGGTTCAACAATTAATCAATGTAAGTCAGTCCAGCTTTTGCCAGACCTTCGCGCATGTTGTAATAGTCCAGTCCCAATGTGCCTGATGCAAAAATCGCGCGCTTGTCGCCCTCGTTGGCTTCCCTAGCTGCGGCAGCATCGGCCACTTGCTGCGCCAATGCCGCAGGTACGACGACCACACCGTCGACATCGGCGATCACCACGTCACCGGGATTGACCTGCGCACCAGCACACACCACCGGCACATTCACGGACCCCAATGTCGCCTTGATCGTGCCTTTTGCGTTGATCGCACGACTAAACACCGGAAAATTCATTTCAGTCAAATCTTTCACATCACGGACACCGCCATCAATGATCAAGCCACGTGCCCCGCGTGCCTGAAACGATGTCGCCAACAAATCACCAAAAAAGCCATCTTCATTCTCCGTCGTACAAGCAGCCACTACCACATCGCCTGGCTGAATTTGTTCAGCGGCGACGTGCATCATCCAGTTGTCACCTGGTTGCAGCAGGACCGTGACCGCCGTACCACACAGATGAGCACCTGTATAGATCGGACGCATATACGGTTTCAGCAGACCAACCCGCCCCATCGCTTCATGAATCGTCGCGACACCGAATGTCGAAAGCTGTGCAACGGCAGCAGGATCAGCACGCACAATATTGCGTTTGACGATGCCTAATTGATTGATACGTTGTGTCATAGAATGTCCTTATTAATTATTCGAAAGCCGCGTCGTAGCAGGAGAAAGGCTTAACGGCCTTTGGCAGTCAATACAGTATCCAGACGTGGGAAAACGCGACGTGCATTGCCTTCATAAATTTGAAATTTATCTTGCTCACTCAAAATGGTTGAGGCTTCGATATAACGTTTGGTGTCGTCGTAGTAGTGGCCGGTTTCAGGATCAATACCGCGCACGGCGCCGATCATTTCAGATGCAAACAACACGTTCTTGACGGGAATCACGGTATTGAGCAAGTCTATGCCTGGCTGATGATAGACGCAGGTATCAAAGAAAATATTGTTCAATAAATGATCTTGTAATAATGGCTTTTTCAGCTCTTGTGCAAGACCACGGAAACGACCCCAGTGGTAAGGCACTGCACCGCCGCCATGCGGAATCAGAAATTTCAACGTCGGGAAATCGCTGAATAAATCGGACGTCAGACACTGCATAAATGCGGTGGTATCAGCATTGAGATAATGCGCGCCAGTGGTGTGAAAACAATGATTACAACTGGTGGATACGTGGATCATGGCGGGAATATCATACTCCACCATTTTTTCGTAAATTGGATACCAGGATTTATCACTCAACGGTGGCGAAGTCCAATGGCCGCCACTCGGGTCGGGATTCAGATTAATACCAACATTACCGTATTCTTTGACGCACTTTTCTAATTCCGGAATGCTCGTCGCCGGATCAACGCCAGGTGATTGCGGCAACATCGCTGCTGGCACAAAATGGTCTGGAAATAATTGTGAAACGCGATAGCACAACTCATTACAGATCGCGGCCCATGTACTTGAGACCTGAAAATCGCCAATATGATGTGCCATGAAACTCGCGCGGGGCGAAAAGATCGTCAAATCAGAACCACGCTCACGCATCAAGCGAAGTTGATTACTTTCGATTGATTCACGTAATTCATCATCACTGATTTTTAGCTCTGACACGTTCGGCATTACAGCGCTATCCTGAATGCCGGCGATTTGACGCATGCGCCATTGTTCGAGGGATTTTGGGGCGGTCGTGTAATGGCCGTGGCAATCGATAATCATCGGTTTCTTTTGCATAATACCTGTCTCCGTTATAGCGGGAATTGACAACATTTAAATGGGTTATCGGGATGGTGACCATAATGCGGCAGGCACCATGACCTCGCCGCGCATGATTAGACGTGCAGTTCTCAGTAGTGCAGCACGTAAGACGTTTTGTGGATCGTTGGGATCAATCCTAAGCTCGACACTAAATTCACCCGTCGGATGTTCGACCGAGACACTGCTACCGGTCATATGCGATAAGCCATCGCAGACAGAACCTTGCAATACGCATGCGGTGCCCACCGTTACAGCGGCTAATACACCAATCGCGTCATGGCAAACATGGGGAATAAAGCTGCGAGTACAAATACTGCCACCATCGCGTGGTGCAGCCACAAGCGTCATCTTGGGATAATTTTTAGTCGTCACATCACCTAACCCCATCAGATGACCGCAATGAAGTCGTAGCGCTTCTAATTTTGCTTTGAGCACGAGGTTGGTATTGAGCGCTGCAACGGACTCATACCCGGTGCAATCGACGTCGCGGGCGTTGAATAACACCAACGGCATCCCATTGTCGATACAAGTAATATCGAGATCGAACGTCTCAAATGCGCTACCACTGATGGTGACATGATCACGTACCTGGCCTGTTGGCAGCAAACCACTGCAAACCGACCCTGCTGTATCCAAGAAATTAATCGTAATCGGTGCTGATGTTCCCGGAACACCATCAATACGTGTTTCACCATCGTAACTAATCACGCGGCCATGAGGTCCGAGGGGTGTTTGCACGGTGATGTCGCATTGCATCTGTGTATTGATCGTCAATACACGCGCAGTGGTGGTATCGGCCTGTGGCGTAATTAGACCGCACTCAATGGCAAAAGGAACGACCGCCGCGAGCATGTTGCCACAGTTAGGCGTGGTGTCGACGGTGCTTAATGCGGGTTGTAGTTGCACAAACAAAAAATCAAGCGCGACGCCGGGCGTGCAACTCGGGCTAACGATACCGACTTTGCTAGTCAGCGGATGAGCACCGCCCAAACCATCAATCTGGCGCGGGTCCGGTGATCCCATCACGGCCAGTAACACTTGGTCACGTGTCGCCACATCCGCCGGCAAATCGGAAGCAAGGAAAAAAGGTCCGCGGGAAGTGCCGCCGCGCATGAATAAGGTAGGGATAGGTGTTTGCATGGTGAGGATTATGCGTCGCCTGAGGCAGACAAATAAGTCCAAACTTCCACTACCAGATATAACAAACTGGCATAATACAAACTAACATATACGTTTTTCAGTTACAGAGGCAAAGGATGGATCTCAAGCAATTAGAGTATTTTGTGCACGTTGTTGAGCTGGGAAGCTTTACCCGCGCCTCTGATGTGCTCAATATTGCGCAGCCTGCACTGAGCCGCCAGGTAAGGCAGTTAGAAGTGGAGTTACGGCAAAATCTGCTAGTTCGCAATGGGCGTGGGGTCACCGCCACTGAGGCGGGACAGTTATTGCTGGAGCACGGACGCGGCATTTTGCATCAAGTCGCGCGGGCGAAAGAAGATCTGGGAAGAATCCGCGGTGCGCTTGCGGGACGGGTTAATGTCGGGCTACCACCGAGTGCCTCTAAAATATTGACCGTGCCACTGACACGCGCTTTCACGCAGCGTTTGCCTAACGCAAGCTTATCGATTAGCGAAGGTTTATCCACATCAATGCAAGAGTGGTTATTGACAGGACGTTTAGATATCGCGTTACTTTACAACCCCGTGCTGACCACGGAGTTAGAGATCACACCGCTGGCGGAAGAAGCATTGTATTTTGTCGGACCGCGCAACGGCGTAAATGCAGCTACCGATGTGACACCAATCACACTCAAAGAAATCGCTCAACATGCGTTGGTGATTCCAAATCGTCCGAATGCGATTCGCATGTTACTTGAGACCCAAATGGCAATTATGGGCTGTAAGCCACTGATCCATTTAGAAATTGATAGTGTGGCTGCGATCTTGGATCTGGTGGCTGATGGTGCTGGCTATGCCATTCTGACCAAATATGCCGTCACGACTAGTGCGCACCCAGAAGCATACATAATGCGACCGATCGTTGAACCCCAATTATTGACACGACTGACCATGGCAACAACCTCAGGTCGCATTACCACACTTACTCAAAATGCCATGATCGCCTTGATTAAAGAAGTGGCGGAACAAGTCTATCTCAATTAATCAGTACGACGAATCAGCTAAATTCCTCGGTATCGATTTCTGTTTGTGTCGCAGCGTTGTAACGCCTACCGTTGACCGGATGGGTATGCATCAGCTTATCCAAGGCGGTTACTACCTCCGCACTTAATACACAATCTGCTGCACCAATATTTTCTTTTAGATGAGAAAAACTTGTGGTACCAGGGAGCGCAATTATGTGTTCGCCTTTAGCCAACAGCCATGCGAGCGCTAATTGCGGAATCGTGCACCCTGCCTGCGTAGCGAGTTGCGTGAGATAACGATGCAGACCAAGATTAGCCGTCATATTCTCTGCACTAAAACGCGGCATACTGCGTCGGATATCTTTTTCTTCAAAATGGCTCACATCCGGTAAGGATTCACTCAAAAAACCACGACCCAGAGGACTAAACGCCACAAAAGCGATATCAAGTTCGCGACAAACATCCAGCACCGCGATCTCTGGGTTACGTGTCCACAATGAATATTCTGTTTGCAAAGCAGCGATAGGATGTACAGCGTGCGCTTTTCTGAGCGTTGTCGCCGACACTTCTGACAACCCGATCGCACGAATTTTTCCAGCGGTGACTAATTCAGACAAGGCGCCGACGCTATCCTCAATCGGCACCTGTTTATCCCAGCGATGAAGGTAATACAGGTCAATGACATCAGTCCTGAGGCGCCTGAGGCTATCCTCACAGGTCTTCTTTATTGTGGCCGGACGACCATCAATGACGCGTCGACCATTTTCTTGAAAAATGCCACATTTACTTGCCAGCATATATCGATGACGTTGTCCACTTAACACCTTACCAAGTAACTCTTCGTTAGCGCCAAAGCCATATAACGCCGCTGTATCAAGTAACGTAATACCGACATCAAGTGCGCCGAGTAATACGCTTTCTGCCTGAGCAGCAGATGGAGGCACGCCATATGCATGGCTGAGATTCATACATCCGAGGCCAATCGAAGAAACATGCTGTGTTGCTATACGTCGTGTTTGCATAAGCGCCCTTTTTAATTATTAAACTATTTTATGCTTCCGCTGTCATGTAATACAGACCTCTGCCGCACTAACAGCTATAGCGTTATGGCATAGTGTAGTACAGGCCCAGCAATCGAAGGCAAGCCAACCCTGTACAATAGAAAAGATTTATTCAACGAACAATTCAAAAAAAAGCGGGTAAACCACCTCATAACGATCATGGAGAATAAAACGATGCGTCAGATTCTGATAGGGTTATTAGCAGTCACGACTTGCCTCTGTGGGGCTGCACAAGCAGCAATAACGGACCCACAAATTGAGGCTGTGATCAAGCAAATTAAGGCGTCACAGATCAAATACTACGACGATAAGCTGGTGGCATTTGGTACTCGCAATACGTTATCAGACACTGTTTCAGAGACACGTGGCATTGGCGCGGCGCGGCGCTGGATCGCTGATGAGATGAACAAATGTGCGGCTACCAGTCACGGACGGATGACGGTCACACTGGATGAACACATCGAGCCTGTCGGTCGCCGCGTCCCGCAACCAACCAATATCGTCAATGTCGTTGCCACACTCAAAGGGACGGCATCACCAGAACGTGTGATTATTGTTAGCGGTCATTACGACTCGCGCGCCAGTGATGTGCTCGATATTGTTAGCGATGCGCCGGGCGCCAATGATGACGCTTCTGGTAGCGCAGCAGTGCTGGCAATGGCATGCGCGTTTGCGCCCTATCAATGGCCAGCAACGCTGGTGTTTATGAATGTGGCGGGTGAAGAACAAGGCTTGCTGGGTGCAGAACACATTGCGGAAGTGGCGGCACAAGAACATCGTCATATTATCGGTATGCTCAACAATGACATTATCGGCTCGCCTGTCAGTGATGATGGGCGACGTAACGATATGCAAGTACGACTGTTCGCTGATGGCTTTACACCATTATTGAAAACAGTACTGGATGCACAAAAAGCAGCACCAACCACGACGCTCGCTCGCTCGCCGGAAGAATCACGCAAAATGATCGACACCATTTTGCGTAGCGGCGGTATCGACGATACGCCAACGCATCAGTTGGGGCGTTATCTGAAACAGGCTGCCGAAACGTATTTACCTGGTTTTCATGTCAATCTGATTCATCGTCGTGATCGTTTCTTGCGTGGCGGTGATCACATGCCATTTTTAGAGCGTGGGTATGCGGCCGTACGCTTTACAGAGCCCTTTGAAAACTTCGCCCATCAACATCAAAATATTCGTCTTGAAAACGGTGTCCAGCAGGGTGATTTATCCGAATTTGTGGACGTCGACTACGTAGCACGCGTCGCCCGAGCTAATGCAGCAGGAATGGGAAGCCTGGCACTGGCACCGACGCCACCGCAAGACGTTGGCATGAAGGTGACTGATCTCAGCAACGATACCAGCCTGGTCTGGAAAGCACCCGTCGACAAAGCGGTGACTGGATACCGCATTGTATGGCGCGAACCTGGTGCAGGAATATGGCAGCACAGCAAAGATGTGGGACTGACTGAGCATGAGTTGCTTAAGGGGATTTCGAAAGATAACTACGTATTTGGCGTCGCATCAATCAGTCAGTCTGGCGCCGTGAGTGTGCCGGTGTTCGCGCAGCCGGTGAAATAACCATGCACCTGCGGTGGGTCAAATGAGTGTAATAATAAATTTACTTTTATTTCATTGACACAAGGCGTGAAGCGTCACACCTGCACGGGTAGACATTCGTTTAGGTTACCCACCGAACAGAGCCCTCATCCATTCCACTGCTATCTTTTATTGTCTAAGCGATGGCGACATCAGCGCCATTTTTGCGCGCATCGAATAACAAGAAAGATAGCGTCCTATGAATACAGACCTTCATTTTCTGGTGGTCAGTGATGAGCCACATTTGAGGCGATTAATGGTTGGTCTCTTAAAAAATATCGGATTTGGCAGAATATCAGAAGCTGAAAATGCCGAAATGGCGTTACGTACCTTCAAAACGACAAAATTTATCGGCGCCCCGATCGAATTTATTATCACCGACCATACAATGCCATTCATGGATGGTTTGCATTTGATTCGTTCAATTCGCCATGACCCAGAATGGTATCGCTTACCCATACTGATGTATTCCTCCACAGCCAATAAAGAACACATCCTTGCCGCCGCAGCGGCAGGCGTAGATGATTTTATCGTCAAACCGTTCACCGAATCGAGTCTGCTCAGAAAATTGGAAAAAATGCTGGCAAAACAGCATCTGGTGACGATTGACTTTCCAAGTTCATTACCGCAACTGGCCACCAAGCCCCCTGCTGTGCACGTGGAATAAACATGCAATCAACTCATAGAAACATCGCATCTAAGCACTGATTATTCTCATAACAGCAATAATCAATTGCTACATATCATCTTTATCCCACGCGCCCCAGTCACTACACTTCACTCCGTCACCATCAGAACAATAAATACCCTGATGGATCAGCGATCCGCTTAGCACCATCTGTCTCTACTTTTTAAATACTTGGCGCAACCGGAACGTTTTATTGTCACTTGAGGAGTTCATCATGAAAACGAAACAATTCTTATTTGGATTAATAGCTGCAGTCTTTGCCATCGCAACGGGCGTTGCTTCTGCGCAGGATAGATCAAACAAACATCTCGATTTATTAGGCGATCCAGCCGCTGTCAGCGAAGCACAACGCACCATCGTCATCACGCCAGACACTAAATATGTTAGCGTCACTGGTGGTGAAACAGTCAAATTCGTCATTGGTGAAAAAAGCTTTGCATGGCGTTTTGATGTCGCCATGACTGTGAGCGCATTTGAATTAGGCCAGGTCGCACCTGCAGGTGTTATGAATCAAAAGGTCGTCGCTTACATCATGCCTGATCCTATGTATCGCAATCCTTAAGAGTTACGTTTCAGGCATCGCGATGCCTGTTTCTCAGTAAAAAAGCACCGGCAGCAATTCACTCATCACGAATCGTTGCCGGTGTTTCATTTGTCTGACGCGTAACGTTAAGACGATTAATATCATCTCATTATCATCAATAAAACCGTGAAGCTACCGACCACATCAGAAGTGCTGTTTTCGCTTAAATGCATCGCTGCTTCCTTGCTCGCGCTGTATGTGGCATTGGCGTTCGCGCTTCCACGGCCCTTTTGGGCAATGATGACGTGCTACATCATCGCTAACCCATTCTCCGGTCCAGTGCGTTCTAAAGCAGTATTTCGTGTAATGGGCACTGTTCTGGGATCGGTTGCGACGGTCATTATGGTGCCCCAACTCGCAAATGCGCCTGAATTACTCTCACTGGCACTGGCGCTCTGGGTGGGTTTCTGTTTGTTTATTTCTTTACTTGATCGTACGCCGCGTTCTTATATCTTTTTACTCGCTGGATATACCGCTGCATTAATTGGCTTTCCGTCAGTCAATGATCCCTCCGGTATCTTTGATGTTGCCTTGTCCCGCGTCGAAGAAATCAGTATAGGTATTGTGTGTGGATCGTTAGTGCATGGACTGGTCTTTCCACAGAGCTGGGGGCCGATCATGCTCGGTCGCGTCAGCCATGTGATTCGTGATATTCAACAAACGCTCACCGATGTCTTTGCCGGTAGCGAAAGAGATCAATTGCAGAAAGATAAGCGCATGCTGGCAACCGATATCGCCGAGCTGCGTAACCTGTCTATTCACCTACCATTTGACACATCTCATCTGCGTTGGACGGCGGGTGCTATTTATTCTATGCACGAACGGCTGTCAATTCTTCTGCCGCTGTTGTCAGGAATTCGTGATCGCCTCGAGCAATTACGGGGTTCCGCGCAAGCAAGTAGTAACGAATCCGCAATGACAGAGTGGAATGCGCTGCTTACCCGCATTCAGGACTGGGCAACGCTTAGCACGCAAGATGCTGAGAAGATAGGCCAGCGAAATGAAGAAAAACGCCGCATCGAAGACGCCATCGAACAGTTAACGCCTCAAATCCATGCAGGTGCTACCTGGACAGATTTATTGCAACTGAATCTGGCACGTCGATTAACAGCATTATTACGTGTCATGGATGACGTACTGACGCTGTATAAAACCATCGAGGCAAGTGCTACTGGTGCTTTTCCGGTGTTGCAGAATCAGCCTGTAAGACAAAGCAGTCTAGTTACCCCTTTACACCATGATTACTGGCTAGCCTGTATATCTGCAGCAGCAGCGATCGTCGCAATTTTATGTTGCTGTTTGTTCTGGATAGAAACTGCATGGCCTTCGGGTTCCGTTGCCGCCATGATGGCAGCGGTCTTCTGCTGTTTATTTGCGGTACAAGACGACCCCGTTCCCAGCCTCAAAACCTTTTTGTATTTTACGCTGGCATCGGTACCTATTTCGGCGATGTATGTTTTATGGATACTCCCAACGGCCCATAGTTTTGAAACCATGGCCTTATGTATTTCGCCGTTACTATTCGTCCTCGGTATCTATCTGGCACGACCACAATACGGTTTGAAATCACTCGCGATGACCCTTGGTGTACTGGGTAGCTTTGCGCTACAAGAAAGCGGTGCTGTCGATGTGGGTGTTTTTATGAATGCGACGATTGGCCAAACAATTGGCGTGATCGCTGCCTTAGTATTTACTGCGCTCATTCGTTCTGTCAGTGCCGGATGGCGAGCTAACCGTCTTGTCGCGGCAGGGCGCCAGGAATTGCTGGAATTAACCACGAACATGAACGTCCCTCACATCGACAATATTGCGGCAAAAATGATGGACCGCGTAGCGCAACTTGCCCCGCGCATCTCAGCAGCGACAGAACCGCCGCTGGGAAATGAACCTCAGCACATTGATGCCTTATTGGATTTCCGTATGAGTCTCAATGTGGTTGAGCTACTGAATTTTCAGGCAACGTCAACGCCCGCATTGAGTGCAATAAAACCCTTACTAGAGCAACTTCGTCAGCATTTTTCTAGCACACCTACGTCACCATTATCAGCCTCACAAATATCGGAAAGTCAATGCTTGCTGACTTGCCTTGACGCTACTATTCATCAATTAACGTCAAACCCTGTACTCAATGACGAATCAAATACTGATCAAGTCAATGTCGCTCCTCTCTTAAATGCATTGACAGCATTAACCGCATTACGGCGTGATCTCTTCCCGGATGCAAACGCCTATGTGCCCTTGCTTACCCCTATTAACCCTGTCGTCCCGACACCTTCGGATGAGTAAGTAATGATTGCCGAAATAAATATCGATGGAATGTATTTCCCCACCCTGCTCCTGCTCGCGCTAGTGGCTTTTTTACTGACCAAGATCGTGGTCTTCATACTTGCCAGATTAGGGCTCTACCGTTGGGTATGGCATCCAGCACTGTTTGATTTTTCTTTATTTATCGTGGTGCTGACTGCATGTACCTCAGCGATCACCCGTTTTACATTGAATTGGACCTAATATGACAATCAAAAAAATCTTGGTCAATATCGTACGTGTGGCAGTAACGATTGCCATCGTGGCATTGGCTGTTTTCTGCGGTAAGTGGTTGTGGCAACATTACGAGGTCGCTCCTTGGACGCGAGATGCTCGCGTCAAAGCGAATATCGTTCAGATTGCGTCTGACCTCAGTGGCGAAGTCACACAATTAGCGGTGCATGACAACCAGCAAGTTGTCAAAGGTCAATTGCTGTTTGAAATTGACAGAGCACGCTATGAAATCGCATTGCGTCAGGCTCAAGCGCAAGTCAAGACCGCGCAAATTAATCTCGATCAGGCCGCTAAAGAAGCACATCGCAATACAGAGCTGCGCGAATTAGTAGCGCAAGAATCTCGCGAACAAAGTCAAACCCACATGGATCAAGCTAAAACAGCATTAGAACAAGCACAAATTAGCGTCGACCTTGCCAAGCTGAATCTACAACGGACAAGAATTTATGCCGCAGTCGATGGCAGCATCACTAATCTCGATTTACGTGTTGGCTCTTACGTCACCGCGAGCCGTGCGGTGATGGCCTTGGTTGAGAATAATTCGTTTTATGTCGAAGCCTATTTTGAAGAAACTAAACTGCCCTTCATCCATGTAAATGATACCGCGTCAGTCACGCTGATGGGTTCACAACAAGCGCTATCCGGTACCGTAGAAAGTCTGGCGGCAGGTATTGTTGATCGCGATCGCAGTACAGGCAGCAATTTACTGCCGAACGTGAATCCAACCTTTAACTGGGTCCGACTGGCACAGCGCATTCCGGTACGTATCCACCTTGCACCGCTACCTAAAAATACCCGTCTGATTGCGGGTGAGACGGCAACGGTGTCTGTGGGTACGACAGCCCATTCCAACGACAAGTCTGGAGGTGTCCAATGAAAACAATGCAAACACAACGCCGCGCATATTTCACTGCACTTTCCAGCATCATCGTCAGTCTCAGCTTAGGTGCATGTACCGCCGTGGGGCCAGATTATCATTTACCAAAAGAAGCCGTCATCAACCGCAATGAAGTCAATCAGACCCTGGTTACTAGTAAAGAAAAAATGTTCAGTAACCAGGATCTACCAGCGGATTGGTGGCGTCTATATCAGGATCCGGTGCTCAATGGATTAATCGAAAAAGCATTCGTTGCCAACGCTGACCTACGGATTGCTGCGGCTAACTTACGCGCATCACGTGCCGTCGTCGCTGACAACGAACATGAAAAAACACCAAAGCTAGGTGCAAGCGTTGCACCAGGATATGGCCGTCCCTCCGCAGTAGAAATGGGACTACCTATTACATTACCAGACTCAGGTAATTACGATATAGGTCTGAAAATGTCCTATCAGGTCGATCTATTTGGAAAAATAGCCAGAGCCATCGAATCGGCCAAAGCAGACGATGAAGTTGTCGTCGCAGCTTTTGATATGGTCAAAATTACGGTCGCTGCAGATACAGCACGGGCGTATTCTGAATTATGCGCCGCTGGTCAACAAATGAACGTGCAACAAACCTCGCTGGCACTTCAGGAACGTTATACCCAATCGCTGGCAGACCGCATTCGCATAGGACGTGGCATGGCCTTAGATATGAGTCACGCTAAGGCAAATCTGGCCCAAATCAAATCGATGCTGCCATCACTACAGGCGCAGCAACAGGTGGCACGATATCGTCTCGCCGCCTTATTGGGGGAAGCACCGGGTTCTGCGGCGACTGAAGAAATCCACTGTGAACAAGTACCACGCGTCACCAATGTGATTCCGGTCGGTGATGGACAACAACTGATGCGACGTCGTCCCGATATCCGTAGAGCCGAACGCAACCTAGCAAGCGCTACTGCAAAAATCGGTGTCGCCACTGCGGACTTATACCCGCAAATTCAGTTTGGTGCATCCGTCGGGAGTACCGGATTGTTACCGGGCTTTGGTGATGCTGGTGCATTTCGCTGGGAAGTGGGTCCGCTGATCTCTTGGTCATTTCCAGCCACCAGTTCTGCACATATCAAGATCGCCTATGCAACCGCGGGGACTGAGGCCGCGCTAGCTAGGTTTGATGCAACGGTCTTGGCTGCACTCAAAGAAACTGATAGCGCCCTGACGGTGTACGCTAGAGAACTGGATAAACACCAGCAACTAGAATCAATGCACGAACAAAATAAACTTTCAGCTTCGCAGGCAGAACGCTTGTTCAAATTTGGACGTATCGATTACTTTGCCATGCTCGATGCACGACGTGCTCTGATCACCGCTGATAACGCCCTCGCCGCGTCAGACGCCGTGCTGGCGGGCGACCAAATCAACTTGTTTTTGGCCTTGGGCGGCGGTTGGCAACCACCTACAAAATAGCCCATCAGGAAAAAATCGATGAAAAATGGCACAATACCCGTCAAACTGACCAAGGGGCTTGTGACTATGGATAAATTAATTGCCATGCGGGTATTTAACGAAGTGGTTAAATTCGGCAGCTTTGCGCGGGCGGCGGAGCATCTGGATATGGCAGCCTCCGTCGTCACACGCCATATCGCTGCGCTCGAAACAGAACTGGGATCACAGCTCTTGTTGCGCACGACCCGCAGTTTATCGCTGACCGAGCGCGGTGAAATTTATCTTGAACGTAGCCGACAAATTCTAGAAGATATCGAGCAAACCGAAGCCATGGTGAGCTCGGCAAACAAAGCTCATTCGGGCCCCATCAAATTAGCAGTCACGACTAACTTCGGATTACATTTCATGCCGGCGATCATGCGGCGGTACCAAGAAATTTATCCCGATATATTATTTGATGTGATGGTACTCGATGAGCCCGTCGATCTGGTCGCAAGAGGACTTGATCTAGCGATCACATTTACCGGCAGCGTTCTAAATATAGATACGGTCACGCGTAGCTTGGCATCCAATAAAATGATTTTGTGCGCCACTCCAGACTATTTGCGGCAAGCACCGCCCCTCAACGATATCAATGATTTAATTCACCACCGTTGTATCGCCCTCTCTACTTACACCGGTACCAATGATTGCTGGGAGTTACGCGATACGGATGGTAATGGTTATCAGGTCCCAATTAAACCCGGCATCATCTGCAATACAGCCGCGATGACCTATCAGTGTGTCTTGGCCGATCTCGGCATTGCCCGCTTTACTTCCGTATTGGCACAACATTTGCTCAATAGCGGTCATCTGACTAGAGTATTAGAAAACTATGAAGCACCCGGTCTTGAATTGGTTGTTGCGTATCCCAGCCGACGCTATTTAACCACCAAAGCACGTAGTTTCATTGACTTCTTAATAAGTCATATGGGAAGTAACCAACTTGTTAGCGGGATGTTTAGCGCCCGCCTATAATGTATTTCACGTGAACTAACTCACTTATTTCACTTATCTGCGTCTATCCATTGTTAGTTCAATGATTGCGCTGACAATTCTGGCTTACCAACCTGGGACGACCACGCAAGATTCCAATCATCTCATGTCTTAAAACGTTTCCCACTCAGAGGTGTCGTTTTGAGTGGTCGATAACGTTGATTTTGATACCAGTTGCACCGTTTTTGGAGCACGGTCCATCGAATTTTTTGAGGCTACCTTGGTTACCGTGGAAGAAATAGCAGGGCTATGCTGAGTTGGTCGATTCAATTTAACTGACGAAGAAGATGCACCGTGTATTTTGAAAACACTCACTAGCTGAGCCAGATTTTCTGCTTGATCTTGCAATGATCCCGCGGCGGCGGCAGCTTCTTCCACGAGGGCGGCATTTTGTTGTGTCAGGTTATCCATTTCGGTAATGGCAATGTTTATCTGCTCAATACCCGTCGATTGTTCTTGTCCTGCGGCCGAAATTTCGCTGATAACGTCAGTCACACGCCTGACGCTGTCGACGACTTCGGTCATTGTCGTACCAGCCAGATCAACTAACTTGCTTCCGGCTTCGACTTTTTCGACTGAATCACCAATAAGGGTTTTAATTTCTTTCGCAGCGCTTGCGCTACGTTGTGCCAAATTTCGCACTTCCGATGCGACGACCGCAAAACCACGCCCCTGTTCTCCTGCGCGCGCGGCTTCCACAGCTGCATTTAACGCCAGAATATTCGTCTGAAATGCGATGCCATCAATGACACTAATAATGTCGACAATTTTCTTGGCAGACTCACTAATTGAGCTCATCGTACCGACCACTTCTGAGACTACGCTACCGCCTTTGCTTGCCACCTCGGATGCTGTTTTGGCCAGGCTATTCGCTTGACGAGCATTATCGGCATTTTGTTGAACTACCGACGTGATTTCTTCCATCGATGATGCTGTTTCTTCAAGTGAACTCGCTTGTTGCTCAGTTCGAGTAGATAAATCCATATTACCGACAGCAATTTGACTTGATGCAGTAGCAATGGTGTCAGTCCCACTACGCACCTGACCAACAATGTCTTGCAGTGCATTGTTCATCTCTTTTAGTGCTTGTAGCAATTGACCGGTTTCATCTGTTGACGTAACTTCAATGTTGCTAGTTAAATCACCCGCTGCGACGGTCTGTGCTACCTTCACTGCTTCGTTTAATGGCCTTGTGATGGAGCGGGCAATGAAGATGCCTATGGCGGATGCCAACACGGCTGCGATAGCAGACAAGACAATGACTAGGATCGTTGCGGAATTTGCTTGGTCAAGCGCTGTCGTTGCAACACGATCCATCAGCTCTGCCTGAAACTCATAAAATTTATCGATGGCACCAAAAAGCGCGTTTTGCGGCGGAATAACTTCCTTGAACAAAAATTCCGTAGCCTTTTCCTTTTCGCCATTTTCAATCTGTTTTAATTCTTGTTCAGCAGCGACTCGGTATTTAGACCGCGCATCGGCCATGGCGTCAAATAGCTCCTTACCCCTTGGTGTATTAATTACTTGTTCAAGGTGAGGTAGTATCTCTGCGTTTTTCTTTGCCGCCTCGACAGCTAAGTCAATAAAACGCTTTCGTTCCTCAGGGGTCGTTGCAAGCAGTGCGTTACGCAAATTACGTGCTTCGGTATCGACGTTGCCCTTAATTTGAACAGCCAACATAATCTTCGCATAACGGTCCTTGACGATCTCCTCGGTCTTTTCATTGCCACTCTTTAAGCGATGAATACTGACGAAAGCAATGATGATCAGCAGTAAAATGATACTGCCAAACCCAAATCCAAGTCGCGTACCAATTTTGATATTGTTCATCTTCACAGGTATTCTCCCAAATTGAAAATTAAACGTTAAAAATTAATTCAGCATTCGCAAAGTCAGTCGAAGCAATGTTTCTCTAGGTTAATTATGGCAGTGATCATTGCAAACCAAAAGTTTATTTTTGTTAAGTCTGTGCGATGTAATGATAGTTTGCATTTCTAAAATAAACCATTTTTTTTCTGAGCAAGTCTTATTCAGTTGTTGTTTTCATTTCCTCAAGTTCAATGCAACGTTTAGCGGCTGCTTAGTGACGAAGGAGTACATAGATGACCTGCAGAGACCGTCTGTTTCCGCATTGTCACCAGACATACGTTTTGACACGACATTTACCGGTTGTGGCGCTATTGTGCTTCAACTCAATAAACGAACTTGTCTAATACTGCTTCAAATTACCATGGCGCAAACATCAACACTGTGCTCAGCTAAGAACGGTCATCGTCCCTATGTATGTTGTAAGTAGAAGCAATACTGCAAGGCGGCACAAGCAGTATTGTTGACGAAGAAGGTCAAGACGACCTTCCTTACTACCAACGAACCTCTGTCAGAAGAGGATTAAATTTGAATAGTGGTTTTCTCAATAACCGCGTGATATGTCAATGGACCGAGGGATTTCTCCTTCATTCCTGTATCGCTCAATATTACCAGCAACAATGGCAGATGCAGTTTCTCTGTCAGTCGGCCCAGAGCAATGAGGTAATACGGTGACATTTGGGTGTTCCCATTGCCATTGAGATACTGGCAATGGCTCGACGTCAAACACATCCAACACGGCATGTTTAATATGTCTGTTATTTAGTACATCCCGTAAATCATCATCGTTGACAATTGCACCACGGGAAAAATTGATAAAGGATGCGCCGTCAGGCAAATACGCGAAACGTCTGGCATCTAGCAGGCCTTTTGTTTCAGAGGTAAGAGGGAGCAGGGATATGAGAATGTCGGTCTTTTGCAACATAGTTTTAAGTCCATTGTCACCAGAAAAACATTCGACGCCGGCGACTTGCGCTGGATTCCGGCTCCAACCACACACGTTAAAATCGGATAACAAAAGCCGTTGGGCTGCAGCTTGACCGAGAGCGCCAAGACCAAGTAAGCCTATCGTTTTATTTTCGGGGCGAATGTAGTCCATCGCTTTCCACAATTGTTTTTTTTGCTGTTTCGCGTAGGTGGGAATGTCGCGGTGGAGATATAAAGTCCACGCGATGACTGCTTCGGCCATTGTTTTTGCAAGTTGTGGATCGACAAGACGTACGATCTTCAGATTCGTATTTTCTAACGCGGCGACTAAACGTTCTACACCAGCCCATACACTGTGTACCCAACGCAGGTTTGGCAAATCCTGAATCTCAGCGGGGTTGGGATTAGCAACGATAGCAACCGTGCACGTGGCCCTGTCTTCGGCATTCATATCGTCAAAAAGAACAATTTTCTCGTTGGGCATGGCACGCTGCAGTGCAGTGATCCAATCAGGCGTATTGACGTAGCCTTTAGCCGCAAGGAACGGAATCGATGGTTTGTTCATTTTGCATACACTCCGGCGAACGTTGCAAACCCTTTGACCTCAATTGGATTGTCCGAGGGATCGAGGAAAAACATCGTAGCCTGCTCGCCAGGTTCCCCCGCAAAGCGTATGCTGGGGGGAATAACGAATTTAACCTCATGTTCGACAAGCCGGTTTGCCAATACCTGTCAGTCATTGGTAGAACTACGCCAAAGTGTGGCATAGGTACCATGTGGTCACCAACTTTGCCCGTTTTTGTAGTGGAAAAAGGTTCGCCGACATGCAAGGAAATTTGTTGAGAAAAAAAATCAAAATCAATCCATGTATCGGTTCTCCGTCCTTCTTTACACCCCAATACGGATGAATAAAACTTACGTGACTGTTCAAGATCGCGTACATGGTACGCAAGATGAAATAAGGATTGCATAGATTGCTCCAATTTGTTTTCCGAATGTCCGTTGTGACTCAACAGGATGGGAAATCATAGCCAATATCATCGAAATGAAATAGCATATTATTCTGTCGACTTTCGAAAGAAATACTTATGGATAGCCGCTATTTACGCAGTTTAATTGCAGTTGTCGATCGCGGATCAATCGCCGATGCAGCACGCTCTGAAAATCTGACTGCGGCCGCAGTCAGTCAACGAATACAGGCATTGGAGTGTGAGCTTGGTTTTGAACTCTTATCTCGCCATGGTCATACCGCTAAAGCAACGGAGTCCTGCCTGAACATTTTGCCGCGAATACGACATATTGTTCGGGAAGTCGACTTGATATCGGATGATGCCGACCCGACCGGATTGACCGGCACGCTCAAAATAGGCGCGATTTCCACGGCATTGACTGGACTACTTCCATCGGCATTAAGAATGCTCGCTCAACACGCGCCAAACATTAAACATCGTGTTATTCCCGGTACTTCTGAATCTTTGTTCAACGCGATATTAAACGGCGAAATTGATGCCGCAATTCTGGTTGCACCAGCCTTTGCGTTACCTGTCGCGCTGAGTGCCACTAGTCTCAGAAAAGAACCGCTGGTTTTATTGTCAAAGAAAAAATTCCGTAAAGATATCAAGACTGTACTGCAAAAATATCCTTATATTCGCTACGATAGCCAATCTTGGGGCGGCCGTTTTGCAGAGCAATATTTGCAGGAACATGGACTGAACATCGCACCAATATTCGATCTTGATGCATTGGAGGCGATTGCAATGTTGGTGAATGAAGAAGTTGGCATAAGCCTGGTGCCGAGCTTTCTTGGTCTCGAACGTTTTGCGGGCGATTGCGCTATAACGCGTGTAGGAAATGACAGTTTTTCGCGTGAGATTATATTTGTTTCAGCGACGAAAAGTGACCGCCCTCATATGATAAATGCCTTGTTAAATGCGCTGAAAGGTTAATGCGGACGCAATGCATTCTGCTTACTATCATCGACGCATCCGACTCTTCATACATGTGCCGAGTAAGTCGTCCTGAATGTGACAAAGCACGTTCTTTAACGGAAAGTCTAATCAACTTCGTCAATGACATATCTACCGTAGATACCAGCAAAAATGAATACGTGGTGAGGTGTTTTTTCATGGCATAGCGAATCCCACTGCACGGTAAATCGGCTAGTCGGCTAACCGACTAAAAATAACATCACCCTTTTTTTGTAAAAAGGTAGCGCCTGAAAGCTGATGGTCGCGAGAAAAACGCGGGGACAATCACAGTAAATAGCTTTGTCTTCCGCTTCTTGCACCAGTGCAGCCCCATAAGCAAGACCACGTAAAACCTTCCAAACCCGCATCCAACGGCCAATATGGAAATGTCATTGAAATTTCATATTTAGACATTTTTTTTCTGACATGCTTGCGAACTGTGATTTTTGGCGCGGAA
This sequence comes from Undibacterium sp. RuRC25W, assembly GCF_049339825.1. Lineage (NCBI taxonomy): Bacteria > Pseudomonadati > Pseudomonadota > Betaproteobacteria > Burkholderiales > Oxalobacteraceae > Undibacterium > Undibacterium sp. RuRC25W. The sequence goes on from NZ_JBMPPD010000002.1 coordinate 150,030, forward strand.
GAATGCGTGCTGCAACGTCACTTTTCCTCAACAAAGCCCACCTATCTCTACAGGATTCAACATGTCGATCTCGAAAAACGCACCATTGCACTTTTCGCTCAGTGCAATTGCTGCGGCTGCTACCTTGCTATCAGCTTGTTCTGGAAGCTCCTCTCCCAACAATATCACTTTGAATGGTGTCGTTTCTGCCAGTGGATTTATCGCAGGCTCGGCAACGGACCCGACAATCAAGGCTGGGTATTATCAAGGCGCGCTGGTTTGTGTTGATGCTAATAACAATGGTAAATGCGATCCAAGTGAGAATCCAGTGACGACGGACAGTAGCGGAAAATTCGCGATTGCTAGCAGCGCGACCGCACCGTTGATTGCAGACATAGGTACAGCAGCGACGAATACAGCAACTGGCAAAAAAGTGACGACGCGTAATGTATTCCGCGCGACGATTGATCAGGTCAACGAGCAAGTAAGTGGCCTGATTGTCTTAAGCCCATTGTCAACCGAAGTAACACGCCTAACTGAAGCAAATAGCTCGACGTACGCCACTGAGAAACAAAATCTGGCGACACGTATCAATGTGCCAGTGGCCAACGTGTTGACTGACGTCAATGCCGCAACCGGTACAGCGCAAACTGCCATGTTGACGGAAGCAAATGCGTTAAACAATCGTTTTGCGTATGCAATCACAAAGTTAGACCGTGGTGACTTATACCCGGATGCGTTAGCAGTACCCGGCGGTGATCCACGTTTGACTTCCTTGACGAATGTGACAGCATTGACCGCAACGACAGCAGATACGCGTACACCAATCACCTTCCTGCAATCACAACAGGCAGCATTCAACGTCGAAGGTGTTCCACGCTACGATAATATTTTCATCGTCATGCTAGAAAACAAAGCAACGTCTTCTATCCTGAATTCTCCGTTTGCACCGAAGATCAATGGCTATCTGAAAGCCGGCAACCAACTGACTAGCTATTACGCTACGGGCTATCCAAGTGAGCCAAACTACACAGCATTAGGCGGTGCGGACGACTTCGGCATTACGGACGACAGTCAATGGAACTGCGACGCCACCGGTGCCAATGCGGTACAGGATTTGCCAGTACCAGACAAAACTCAACCAGGTCTGGCAAGTTCACCCTTTGCAGCAACCTGTACTCAGACAGCAGCGGTCAACCATAACATCATTGGTAAGCCCAACTTATTTAATGCGCTCACAGGAGTTGGTCTGACATGGAGAACATATAGCGAATCCATGAACCCAGGTCAGGATTTCCGTACTGACAGCGTAGCTGATGCCGCAGTTATCGCTCCTGACAACGTTTACGTACCAGGTACATTAGGTGCCAACACAAAAACGATCGGCAACTCACAGCTGAATTTAGCGATGCCAGCAAGCCTTTACAAAACGAAACATCATCCAGGGATGGCATACCAAAATGTACGCAGTGCTCCTGAATGGAAATTTAGCAACCGTACGTTGGGTGGTGGTCAGTGGGATGCAGCGTTAGCAAAAAGCACTGCCTATACGATTCCAGCAGGCTACAATTTTGATCAATTCAGTGCAGACTTGGCCGCAGGCACCGTTGGCAATATCAACTTCCTGATGCCAGATCAATGTGATGATATGCACGGTATTAACGTTACTGGCACAGTCAACGGCGTTGTGACAACTGCCAGCGATTGCGCCAGCGTTGCAAATAACGTCGCTGTCGCAACAGGTGGTGCCATCATTACCCGAGGCGATAACTACGTTGATAAAGTCGTCAAGAGCATCCAAGCATCTCCGCTCTGGAAAAATTCACAAAAACGTGTTGCGATCGTTCTGATGTTTGACGAAGGTAACGCCAGAAGCGGTCTGAACTCCTGCTGCGGTTGGAACGTTGCTAACAGCACCGTTGCTAAACCACTCAAACAAAATGCGGACGGTAGCTGGTCTCCAGACACTGGCATCAACAACTACACTAACGGCAATCGCGGTCACGGCCAAAGTATCTTCGGTATTCTGACAAATACGAGCGGTCCAAAAGGTGTATCGGATAGTGATTCTTACAGCCACTTCTCATTTGTACGCACGTTGCAAGACATGTTCCAACTGGCAGATCCAGCAGTAGATGCAAGCTACATGAATCGTTCTAAGTACACAGAAAAATTCATTTCTGCAAACATCCTCAATTTACCAGAATACACTGGTAGCGCAGATACGCATTTTGACTCTGTACGCCCTATCAATCACGCTTTCGTGATTCCTAAGACGTATGTTCAAAAGCAATCTGCCGACGTATCAACACCTGCACAAGTTGGGGCTGATGCATCACAAACGAATGTCTGGGCAGTGAAATAAGTAGTGATATGACGTAATTAGTAACTAGCGGGGGAATTCAAACGAATTCCCCCTGCGCTCATTTATAACATTGATCAATTATGCGTTTGAATACATGGTTTGGCGCCAGCCTTCTGGCACTTGCTTTATGTGCCTGTGGCGGGCCGAACAGTAGTTTTGGTACATCGGGCAATACAACATCGTCGTCCAGCGGCGCATCACAACCGGCGCCAACGACAGGTTCAGCAACACCAACTAGCACGCTCAGTCTGACTGCACAAGTCGGACAAAAGTTATTCTTCGATCAGAATTTATCTGGTTCTGGAAAAATGTCATGTGCGACATGTCATGATCCAAATGCTGCCTACGCGCCTTCAAATAATCTCGCAGTACAACTGGGTGGGCCAGCACTGAATTTACCTGGAACCCGTGCAGTACCCTCGCTGAGATACAAAAACGTCACGCCAGCGTATGCAGATTTACTCGACAATCCTGATGGAGTCAGTGTGCCGGGACCTGGCGGCGGCTTTACCGCGGATGGCAGGGTCGATACCCTTGCGCAGCAAGCGGCAATTCCCTTATTAAGCCCCATAGAAATGGCGAACGCAAACGCCGCTGACGTGGTGAACAAAATCAAAGCAGCAAGCTACGCGTCACTTTTTGTACAGGCATTTGGTGGCAATGCATTTGCTGATACGGCTACTGCATTCACCAACGCAACCAAAGCGTTGCAAGCGTTTCAACTGGAAGATGTCAGCTTCCACCCTTACACCAGCAAATTTGATCTGCATATTTCCAACAAACTCGGCGGCACACTCACTGCTGCGGAAGAACGTGGATTAACGGTATTTGCCGATCCTAACACTGGCAATTGCGCATCCTGTCACTATCAGGGTGCAGGATTTGGTGGCACTTCTGCGTTGTTCACTGATTTTTCGTATGACGCAATTGGTGTTCCACGCAACAACTCGATCGCAGCGAATCAGGATGCCACTTATGTTGATCAGGGTATTTGCGGACCGTTCCGCACCGATCACAGCCCAGCAGCAGCAAACGCACCGAATGCCTATTGCGGCATGTTTAAAACGCCGACATTGCGCAATGTGGCGACACGTAATGTGTTCTTTCACAATGGTGTGATCACATCGTTATTACAAGCAATGCGGTTCTATAACACCCGCGATACCAACCCTGAAATCTGGTACCCGACAATTGGTGGTACCCCATCAAAAACGACCAGTGCTAGCTTTCTAACGTATGGCTTGATTACGACGCAATACAGCGGAGGGCGCGTCCAGAAATTTAATGACATTCCTGTTGTGTATCAAAGCAATATTGATAAGCAATTACCGTTAGATGGCCGTAAGGCGGGTTCGACGCCACCAATGACGGCACAAAATATTGCAGACCTCATCTGTTTTCTTACTATTCTGACTGACGGCTATCAAGCGGGAGTAACCCCAACCAGCCCAGGTTGCACTAACTAAGGAAACGACTGAAAAGACTGAAAAAACACATTGACTGTAACTCATCCGCATTCACAGAATTAATTATGAAAAAAATTTCCTACCTTTTTTTATCCTTCGCAGCCCTCTCCGGTCTTTCTGCGTGCAATAGTAAAACTGATTTAAATAAAGAAAATCTGACTACCGCGATGCAAACCTATCTAGCAAAACGAGGCGATCTCTGTTTGGCGAAAAATATCTGGCCTATTGATGTCACTCAAAAAGAAATTGATGCTGGTGGACGCAACGCTATTCAGATGCCGATTCTAGAAAAAATGGGATTGGTCAAGTATTCTGTCGCCACCGTCAGAGCAACTGAAGATGGACAAAGTGCAGACATCAAAGTACGTCGTTACGAGCTCAGCGATGAAGGTAAAAAGTATTATCTCAACAAAGAAATGCGTAGTATCAAATCCGATGGTGATATCAAAATTCAACAAGGCGACTTATGCGCCGCAAAACTAACTCTGGATCAAGTCGTCGGCTGGGAAGCAAGTAAAATTAGCGGCAATGAAAAAATGGTTGTCGTCAATTACACGTATAAAGCGGACGCCGCACCGTGGACGAAAGATATCGATGTTCAGCATGTATTTCCAATGGTCGATCGGATCGTCAAGGGTGCAGGTACCATGCAATTGCAAGAGAGTTTCAAATTAACGTCTGCTGGTTGGGTTGCAGTTGATCTGTAACCAACATAGATAAAATACGATGAGCTCTATTATCCGTTTTTCACCTGATTTAAGTGCGTGGATAAGCCAAAACTTAGATCAGGGTGCTACTCCGACAGCGTTAATGACCGTTATGCGCCAACAGCGAATGGAAGAGTTGGCCGCGCAAGCGATCACACAAGCGTTTGTCACCGCCCGTCGTACAGGTCGAAAAGTTCCGGTAGACCACGTTGTGATCGATGAAATATCATTGGATTATATCTACCCATCACCGTTATTTGGTGCAGGTAACCGGATTCAGACGGCTGATCGATTGGTACACATCAATGCCCGCGCTGAACGACCTTTTCTGGCAAACTTAAGCAACGTATTCAGTACGGAAGAATGTGCGCAACTCATTGAGCTTGCCCGCCCTCGCCTAACGAAGTCGACGATTGTCGATCCGATGACTGGCAAAAATATCGTCAGTGAAAAACGTACTAGCTATGGTATGTTTTTTAAACTGAATGAAAATGACTTCATTGCAAAACTGGATCAGCGTATCTCGGCGATCATGAACTTACCGATCGAACATGGTGAAGGAATACAAATCCTGTACTACCCTACTGGGGCTGGTAGCGACCCGCATTTTGATTTTTTGACACCTTTGAATCCACTAAATCATGCGTCGTTGAATCGTAGCGGACAGCGCTGCAGTACACTGGTAACATATCTGAATCACGTCGAAGAAGGTGGAGAAACCGTCTTCCCCGAAGCGGGATGGGCAGTCTCACCGATACCAGGTAACGCCGTGTATTTTGAATACGCCAATGCACATGGTCAGGTCGATCATGCGTCGCTGCATGCAAGTAATCCAGTCATCACTGGTGAAAAATGGGTGGCGACTAAATGGATGCGTCAACGCCCTTTTGTTTCTGCGTAGGATTATCAACGACGCCAATCTACAGCTCACATTGCGTCAAAGAGACACCATGTGGGTCTATACCGGCACGGGGTGATGCGAAAAATATCCTAAGTGTCGTCTCTCTCCTCAAGTTGGGCTGAAATCTCTGACGGATTGCTAGGGACATCGTCAAAAATTAGCGATAATGATGCTTCTATTATTGCTATTCATTGCGACATCATGGAATTTTTTGGATTTTTAAAAACGAAGGCCCTTCATTCCCTCAGTGTTCTCTGTCTTAGTGCATGTGGAGTACTTGCACTGACAATGCCGACAAAGGCAGCTGACAGCAGTGCGTTGGCAGGCAAATCAAACACAACCGCCGCGATGCCAGCAGTGGTCAATGTAAACATACTCCAGCAACCCACTGATAAAAACGAGACTGCTCAGATCAAAAAACATAAGATGAGCAAGCTTAATGAGCGCATAACGACCGACGAAGAAACGCTGAAAAAAAACTGCCGTTATGAATCAGATATTCCTCTTGCTCCACCTGCAAAGGAAGTTGCACTGACATTTGATGACGGACCTGAACCGGTACAAACAGAGTTCATTCTGGCGATTTTAAAGAAACATAAAATCCCAGCAACTTTTTTCATGATCGGTGACAAAGTACAGGCACATCCCGAACTCGTCAAATTAGTCCAAGAATCAGACTACACATTAATCGCCAACCACTCGTGGAGCCATCCTAATTTTCACGAGATCAGTCCGACAGAACAGGCGCTTGAAATTCAAAAAAGTAATGCAATCAGTGAGTCATTGAATACGCACAAACTATTCCGCTACCCTTATGGTAATTCGAGCTGCGAATCGAATCAATTACTCAAATCCATGGATCAAAAAATCGTTGGCTGGCACGTTGACTCTTGTGATTGGGCCTTCGATCATAAAGGCAGTGTAGATCTGAAAGAGGCGCTGAGTTGCGGAGTACTAGCGCAGAATCGTAAAAACTATCTGGAGCATGTGATTTCCTCTGTACACGCACACAACGGTGGAATTGTATTAATGCATGAAATTCATCCAAATACGTTAAAAAGTTTAGATGAAATTATTACGCGTTTACTGGCTGAAGGTTATGTTTTTAAAAGCATGGCAGATGATGACTTCCAGAAATTTTTACGTTAATCGTAGCGTGATCCGGTCGCGACGTTGACCTCAATTCGGTACTAATTTATTTTGCAGGAGTCTCTGATGATCGATGTTTGTTCCACCATACATAGTTTTAATAAAACGCGTGAGCCAGAGCGCTTATTGATGAAGTACCGCAATATGCGTACCTCGTCATTTATTTTTTTGCGTGCCACATGTCATTTATTTTATGAACGTATTGCCGCCGATCTGCATGCACTGTCAATGCCATTAACGTGGTGTATGGGGGATATGCATTTAGAAAATTTTGGCAGCTATAAAGGTGACAATCGTCTTGCTTATTTCGACCTCAATGATTTTGATGAAGCCGTTCTCGCACCCACCTGCTGGGATCTAATTCGTTTCCTGACCAGCATTTTAGTTGGTGCAAAAAGTCTTGGTATTAACAGCGCTGATGCGAAAGATCTGACAAAAGAGTTTCTATTCAGTTATCAGACCGTGCTAGTCAGCGGCAAGAGTCGCTGGGTAGAAAGAGAGACCTCAACGGGATTGATCCGAAATTTATTGACAGCAGTCAAACTCAGACAGCGAAGTGATTTTTTGGATCATCGTACCGTATTTAAAGGTGACCAAAGACGTATCCGCATTGATGGAAAAAAAGCGTTGGCAGTCACTTCTAAACAAAGAGAAATGGTGGCGTCATTTCTAAAAGAGTTTGCACAAAATCAGCCAGATAAAAAATTCTTCAAGCCCATTGATATTGCCCGCCGAATTGCAGGTAATGGCAGTCTTGGGGTTGAACGCTACATTATCCTGGTACAAGGTAAAGGTAGCCCCAATCAGAATTATTTGCTGGATTTAAAAGAGGCTGTACCCTCGTCGTTAGCTCCATATTTGAATACACCACAACTACCGTGGCAGTCTGAAGCGCATCGCGTAGTGACCATCCAAAAACGTATGCAAGCCGTCTCAATGGCCTTCTTACAACCAGTGACGATGAAAGATAAGCCGTTTATTCTGCGCGCTTTACAACCATCAGAAGACCGAGTCACACTCGATGGTTCAGTCAGTACACTGGAAGAAGTGAGAAAGGTGATTCAAGTTATGGGAGAAATCGTCGCCTCTGCACAGTTGCGTAGCTCGGGGCGGCAAGGTTCTGCAAACGCTGATGAATTGATTGAATTTGCACAAGGAAAAGAATGGATGAAGCCCCTGTTAAAACTCAGTCAGAAATGCGCCAAGCAAGTCAATGAAGACTGGAAAACCTATTCCAAAGCTTATGATGCCGGTTATTTTTCTACTGATAGACTCTGATTGCATACAAAGGTGACTAGGCGTATCAGCTAAAACGTCCACTTAAAGGCGTATGCCACACCGGTGAAAACCGGGTGGCATCACACACGCCTCCCCCAGTTTCTCTAACTGCGTACAACGAGATTTCTTCCTTTGGTCTTCGCTTGATAGCATGCAAGATCAACTCGATGAAACGTGTCGGCAGGTATCTTATCTTTTGCCCAGTCAGCAAGACCGACCCCGATACTCGCAGTGAATGGTACCGATAGCGTATCAATCAGGCATGGAGTCTGCTGCAAGTCGCTTCGTAAATTTTCCGCGATGATGTACGCTAACTCTACAGGTGTATTGGGTAAAATGACGACAAATTCTTCGCCACCTATACGTGCAATCAAATCACTTTCACGTCGCATATGTTGCCGCAATACCTGAGAAAAATGTTTCAGGCAGAGGTCACCGGTAAGATGTCCATGTTTGTCATTAATTTTTTTAAAAAAATCGAGGTCAATGACGATCAATGCCAGCACCCCATGTTGACGCGCCGCAATCCACCATACATGATTCCATGTGGTCTCGTAACTACGACGATTTGGTAAGCCAGTCAATGAATCGGTCAATGATAACTGCGCGACTTCGGCCCGACTTTGAATCAGTCTTACTTCGGTTTCTATCTGCGTTTTGTATTCTTCAGCGTTGCTGTGCAGATTCACCATTAAATAACCCAGATAGATGCACAGTGTTATGCCAATTGCGCGCAACTCAAGCGCAAAAAAAATATAAACCAGAATTGGCGGCAGGATAAATTCAATCACACACCACCGTGCCTGCTTTGGATACATCGCAAAAGCATGACTGGCCGCAGTGCTAAAAGCAATCGTTGTAATCATCGTCAAGATAACTGCATTGTTCGATTGCATTTCGAGCGCGCCAGTGACCGCTGCGATAGCACTCCACAAACAGGCACCGAGATGGATCAGAAGCCACTGCCGCTTATTCCAATGAATGTACAGGGATTGGTCAGAATTTGGCTTAGGCGGACGATGCGTATAACGTTGCCACCAAAGACTCAGAAAAATCACCGTTGGTATCACAAGCAGCCAAACACGTCCTTGATAAAAATTTGATAGCTGTATCGTCAGAACACTGGCGATCAGATAAAACAAAGGTCCAATCAGGGACCTTTTGTAAAGGTCATCAGCGAATCTTCTGTTTCGATGAGTTTCAATCTCACGCGCCAATTCATCTGGCTCATGCGCAGTCGAGATCAGATTTGGATCGGTGGCGTCTTGCATAGAGTAGATCTCAAAAAAAATGAGGAACGACTTAGAAACCGGACAAAACTACGCGTGACACCTCAGCTTGCACAATAACAACTCAGTGGACTTCGATCGAAGTCATGCAAAAAAAAACCTAGACTACAGCGATTGGTCGAATGTTTGACCACCTCTGCTTTGAGCGACTAAGTCGTCTCGATGATATGAATTGGTGGATTCGAATCTATCATACACATCAAAAAAATCCCAGCTTAAAAATATTTAATGAAAAGCAACAAAAATGAAAGCCACGTAATGATATTTAACATTGTTTTTGTATCATCGATAAGAAATTTGCGTCAACCACACCTACAATAATGATGTGTTCTTATTAAATTCATTTTTGTAATTTTTCATCACTTTACAATACATCAATCCTTCCCAATGAAAATTACCGTCCTATTTCCAACACAAACTGAAGCCAGCCAATTTCAACGTAAAGACGTGACATCAGTCATCTCTGGCGTTGGCCTGACTGCGACGGCCTACGCAAGCTTGAAAGCGATACAAGAACGTCCTGATATATTGATTCTGGCAGGCATCGCAGGTGTTTTTCCACATTCAACATTTCAAATAAATGATGTCGTACTTGTTCAAAGCGAGGTAGAGGCAGATTTAGGCTTTTTCACAAATGATGGCTTTGTCCATCTTGCACATTTGCCGATCGATATGGAATTTGAGCGACGGCATTTACTCACCTGCACTGATCTGCCAACGCCAGCGATCTTTCCTTTGGCCAAGAGCGTTTCCGTCAATGCTGCGATGGCACCATTTATCGATAGTAGCGCTGCTGACCTTGAGAATATGGAAGGCGCAGCTTTCTTCCATGTATGCCAAAAAGAACATCAGCGTTTTCTGGAAATAAGAGCAATTTCAAATCAGGTTAATATAGAGAACGATCAATGGGATATGCAAAGCTCTGTGCAAGCCCTCACGACAGGACTACATAAATTAATTGATTATTTGCAGCAATAAAATGCAGTAAGTGGGTATGGATACAGCCCATACCGTCTGCTTGGGTTATCTTTGAATCTGCTTGGCAATATATTTGCAGGACCCGTTCATAACGCATTACTTCTGGAGATTTTTTATGCCCAGCATCGCCATGTTAGAGTCTAGCCAACGACTAATCATCGTTGCCATCACATCTTGGTTTCTCTGGGCATTGCTGAGTGGGATTAATGCGCCTTACAACCCGAGCGGACCTGTATTAACGATATTTTTCTACTCAGCAATCATGACGTATCTCGCCTGCATTTGGATTGGTATGCCGCTAGTATCGAGTAAAGTGCCGGTACTGTTAAGGATCCTGCTACTCAACCTGATCGCATTAGGCCCATTTTTCACTATGCTCATGGTTGGTCATTTTATCGTTATCGAAATCAAAATTTTATTAAGCTAATAACGAAAAAAAGCCACCTATGGTACTAACCAATAAGTGGCTTTTTCTTGTGCGTCTGGTTTAGTGCTGGAGTAACGCGTTGACCTCTACTAAGTCAGATTCCTTCAGAATACCGGAAGCAGCCTTTAACCGTAAGCCGCTCATCACAGTGTCATAACGTGCTTTGGCCAAGGTCTGGCGTGTTGTATACAACTGCTGTTGCGCATTCAAGACATCAATATTGATACGTATGCCAACCTGATAACCCAGCTTATTTGAATCAAGCGCTGACTGGCTCGAGATCTCAGCGGCTTCGTATGCTTTTACCTGCGCCAGACCACTGGTCACGCCCACATAGGCCTGACGTGCAGCCAAGGCAGCGGCGCGGCGGGCAGACTCCAAGTCGTTACGTGCTTTATCTTGTAATGCAATCGCTTCATTGACTTTGCTGTTGACTGCAAAGCCAGAAAAAATAGGTACACTCCATTGCACGCCAATCGAATTTGCAGTCGACACACCAGAGGAAGTTAATACAGATTGCCCACCAGATGAGCTTCTCGCACGTCCGGCAACTAAATCCAACGTCGGATAATGGCCAGCACGATTAATTTCAATAGTACGTTTTGCGATTTCCACGCCGACCTGAGACGCCACAACGTTAAAATTCTGTTGCTCGGCAGACGAAACCCAATCTTCAATCCGCTCAGGCTTCGGTGAGTCTAACTTAATACCGACTTTCAGCATCGACAAATCGCCCGCGTCTTTGCCAATAATTTGCTGTAGAGCGGAACGCTTTACCTGTAAATCACTTTGTCCTGCAAATTCTTGCGCAATGACCAGATCGTAACGGGCTTGCGCTTCATGCGTGTCAGTAATAGTTGCGGTGCCTACGTCAAAGTTTCTTTTAGCGGAAGCTAATTGCTCAGAAATCGCAGCCTGTTGTGCATGCAGCGTAATCAAATTATCTTGCGCTGTGAGAACATCAAAATAAGCCTGTGCGACGCGAACAATCAGGTCTTGCTGCGACTGTGCAAATTGGGCATCAGAGGCAACAACTGCCAATTTACCTTGTTCAAATTGCTGCCAGTTAGCCCAACGAAATAGAGGCTGTACTAGCTGCAACTGCCAGACGTTCGTGTAGTTATCACCGTTACCACTGAAACGTGGATTATCGGCAGCGATGTCGTTATGCGCTTTCGTATCACTACCACTCAGTGCTACTGATGGTAATAAGCCTGCTCGCCCCTGGACTGCCTTTTCGGTGCCAGCAACTTGTGAAGCACGGGCACTCGCATACTGTGCATCATTGGCAAGTGCATCCTTGTATATTTGCAACAGATCAGCAGCTTGTGCCTCTACTGAAAAAAAAGCAGTTGCTAATAAGGCCGCAATAACAGGATTACGTACAGGATTACGCATTAAGACGCTCCGGAAAAATAAAATAGATTAATAGGTCGGCATCGAAGGATCAACTTGCAATGCCCACGCGTGTACACCACCCGTCAGATTAATCATCTGACTAAAACCCTGCCGCTCGAGGAAATTTGCCACCTGCATGCTACGAGCACCATGATGGCAAATACAAACAATCACCGCATCTTCGTCCAGCTCATTGAAACGCGTTGGCACGGTTTGCATTGGCATTAACTGCACATCAGCAATATGACAGGTCTCATACTCCCATGGTTCCCTTACATCGAGTAAGACCGGGGGCGTTTTGCTGGCATCAGCAAGCCACGCTGCCAGCTCTGTTGCGGTGATGTTTTGCATACACTCTCTAATCTGTTTTAAATTGCCGATTAAAATTTAAATTGCGATACAGGAACGACACCAGCCAAGGGCGCCAATACTGTGTCAAATACGGCACGTTCGGTCAGTCCAGTCGCAGTACGGGTAACGATTTGCGCGTACATCATCGGCAATTGGCCAACGACTGCGAACAAACGACCATCCTGGTTTAATTGCTTGGTCAGCGCGTCTGGAATTGCGTCTAATGCACCAGCGACGACGATAACGTCGTAGGAACCTGAGTGCTGACCAGATACGCCGTCAGCGAGCAACACAGTAACGTTACGAACGCCGTCAGCATGCAGATTTTTTTCAGCGAGTTCTTTCAATACTGGCGAGATTTCAAGCACAGTAACGTGACGACCAGCGTATGCCAGTAGTGCTGCCAAGTAACCAGAAGCAGCGCCTATCAGCAAAATAGACTCCGTCTTTTTAACATTGAGTTCTTGCAGAATACGTGCTTCTACTCTTGGGGTCATCGCTTTTGAACCGTCTGGCAATGGCAATTCAGTGTCAAAAAATGCCAGTGTTTTTTGATCTTCAGGAAAATAATTTTCACGCTTCACGACGATCAACATATCCAGGACATTCTTGTCGAGCACGTTCCATGGACGAATTTGTTGTTCTATCATGTTAAAGCGGGCTTTTTCGATAGTCATTTCTTCACTCGATTGCAAAATTAAGGGAACCCGCATTTTATCAAAGCGCATGCCGAGATTGATAATTACCGGGCTATTTTCACGCAATCCAAGCATCTAATTGCCTGTATCATCGCCAAAGCGCATGGAAATTATCTAAATACTAACGAAACTTTATCTCAACAAGACCTGTTTAGGCCAGAACTTACACAAAAATGTTCCTACAACGCCTGTCAAGAGTGGAAGTTTAGCCTTCGCATCCAGCCGCATCACGTTGCTGGGAGAGTTTTACATCAGTCGGGTTCACTTTTTAATCATCAATCCATGCATTGCCAGATCAATGTAGTGCTCCAGATAGACGTCCAATTTATCCTCTTCAACCATACAGACGCCTGCTGAATGCTTCCACATCATCATCATTAACATTGGCGCGATCAGCAAGCGCGCATCGACTTCCGGATCGACTGGTCGAATTTCTCCGCGCTGCATTCCTCTTTCCAGCATCGAGGCTACTAACTTTTCACCACGACTGACGACCTCTTCTTGGTAAAACCGCGCCAGTTCAGGAAAATTTCCTGCTTCCGCCATCATCAGCTTAGGTAAACCGGATAACTTCGTCATCCCCATGCTTTGCCACCAATTCGTCATGACGGTCCGAAATAATTCTTCGCTATTACCACTAAATTCGCCTATCATGCCTTCCGCTTCACCAATGAGTGGGATAACGCTTTCACGCACGACAGCTTTAAATAAATCCTCTTTACTGGAAAAGTACAAATACAGCGTTCCCTTAGATACACCCGCCGCCTTGGCGACGTCGTCCAGACGCGTTGCTGCAAATCCGCGTTCAACAAACAAATCCAGCGCGGCGGCAAGCAACTCCTGCGGGCGGGCTTCTTTACGGCGTTCCCATTTGGGTTTAAACGGACATGACATTTTTTTCTGACTTGATTAACTGGTTTACTGAAACTTTATTGCTGAAACTTTACTTGCACATAATTACCCGCAGATCTCTCTAAGAGTCGATCATTTCAAGTAACTTACTTTAGAGTCAGTAATGTAATCCTCGATGAAAACAGCGTCAAGCACCTATTGCTGTGTATGATCAACGAGACGTACCTGAATCGCTACTGGAATGCGATGAAATGCAAATTTATAATACTGAAACGACAAAACGGCAGAGTTAATGCCTGTTTAACAGAAAACTTTATAAAAATATCATGTTTCATCAGAATAAGCCTCAATACAAGACAGAATCAATGAATTGCCGCTCGGGCTGCGCTGGGTGTTGTATTGCGCCGTCGATCAGCAGCCCAATTCCTGGGATGCCAAATGGCAAGCCCGCTGGGATTCCGTGCATCCAGCTCATGGATGATTTACGCTGCGCTATTTTTGGTCAGCCAGATCGCCCTGCTTGCTGCTCAGGCCTGCAAGCGTCAGCGGAAATGTGCGGCGAAACGCAGGAATATGCGTTGACCTGGCTCAGCGCACTGGAGAAAGCGACAACGCCATCGTAAAAAACCAGTCAATCCGCAAGGATGACTGGTTTTCTTGATGACAGCCGCAGGGATAACGGATGCATTAAAAATAAGGATGAGCGCTAATTACAGCTTGATACGCATTCTGTCGCCATTGAGAAATAGCATAGAGATACCATCCTCATTTGGCTGCACTTGCATAACTTGTTGCTCAAATACATTAGCGTACACATTTTTGCCGTCCGCTCTGAAGATGCCCAGCCAGCGCTTACCGCTAGCCAACATTTTGGAGGCCGAGTTTGCTGCCACCAACAGATATTCCGTTTCACGCACTTGCAAACTGGCTGACATTAACGCACCACGTGAAAATATAGAAGGTAAATGCGCGGAAATAATCTGCTGCCCCTGACGCTCAACCTGCATCAACATACCTTTCGCTGCTTTAAACGGTACAACCGTAAACTCGTAGCTACCCATCTTTGTCGGGGTCTTCGCGGTAATTTCTGCTTTTTCACTAAACGCCGCAAAATATGACTGCCGAGAGTCTGAAATCTCTGGCATAGCAAACAGCGGGTTGTTAGATTCAACGTTGCTGATCGGTGTCGATGATAAATACATGGTATATCCTTAGTCAATGCGAGGGATAGAGTTATTCATACCGGTGCCAGCAAGAAGCCCGCTTTCAACGGTGAGCATGGAGCATCTACAGAATTGAGCTATATCTCAATTCAAACTTAAAAAGTACTAAATAACGATACTATGCGTGTTAATATTTGTATTTTCATAATAACTAAAAGATAACATATATTATAAAAAAGTCACTATTTTTACGCATTATGTTGCGAAATCGCACTACGGCGACGAGGTAAAAATACGAACTATCACCATGCCCTCGTGGTAAGCTTCGTGCCGGTCAACATCTTTCAATTCTCGACCACACCGCAGCCACGCACGCGTTGCCCTGCGCTCATCGTCGCCTATGTCCTCATAAGGCGCGACCGATGAACACCAGCAATGGCGTGGCAGTTACTGGTGATGTGTCAGAGGCAGCAGATGGTTCAATCAACGCCAGAAAATGGGCAGAATAAGTAGTGTCATCTTTTAGTAACTCCAGTCATTTCAACAATACCGAAGAGCACGCGCTGCATCTGCTGCAGACGGTTTTCGGCTATCCCGCTTTCCGGTCACAGCAGGGGCAAATCGTCGAGCACGTGGTGCACGGTGGTGATGCTTTAGTCCTGATGCCCACCGGTGGCGGTAAATCCTTGTGTTACCAGATTCCGGCATTGATACGTCATGGTGTGGGTATCGTCGTCTCACCATTGATCGCGCTGATGCAGGACCAGGTTGATGCACTCGATGAGGTTGGTGTACGTGCTGCTTTTCTTAATTCGACCCAAAGTTTCGAAGAGATCTTAGCGGTCGAAAAAAAGATGCGAGAAGGTGATCTGGATCTAGTTTATATCGCGCCAGAACGTTTGCTGACACAACGCTGTCTTGAGCTACTCAACATTATCGATATCGCCCTGTTTGCGATCGATGAAGCGCATTGCGTATCGCAATGGGGACATGATTTCAGACCGGAATATATTCGCCTCTCTGCTTTACACGAGCGTTTTCCGCATGTGCCTCGTATCGCGCTAACGGCGACGGCAGATCAACAAACACGCGATGAAATCATCCACCGCCTGCAACTTGAAAATGCCTTGCAGTTTGTGTCTTCGTTTGACCGGCCCAACATCCGTTATCAAATCGTTGAAAAAGCCAACGGTCGCAAACAACTGCTCGACTTTATTAATGCGCAGCACAGCGGTGATGCGGGTATCGTCTACTGTTTATCGCGCAAAAAAGTCGAAGAAACAGCTGAATTTTTGAACGAAAATGGCATCGCCTCCTTGCCCTACCACGCTGGGATGGACATGCAGGAACGTAGCCGTAATCAGGCGCGTTTTCTGCGTGAAGAAGGCATCGTCATGTGCGCGACGATCGCATTTGGAATGGGTATCGACAAGCCTGATGTGCGCTTTGTCGCTCATCTGGATTTGCCAAAAAGTGTCGAAGGGTATTATCAGGAAACAGGTCGTGCCGGACGCGATGGCGCGAGTGCCAACGCCTGGATGGCTTACGGCTTGCAAGACGTGGTACAACAGCGCCGGATGATCGATGAATCCGAAGCGAACGATACCTTTAAGCGCGTGCAGGGTGTCAAACTCGATGCGATGCTATCGTTATGCGAAACGCTCAACTGTCGTCGTGTTCATATTCTGGATTATTTTGGCCAAGCGTCCGAACCATGCGGTAACTGCGATACCTGCATGAATCCACCGACCTCATTTGACGGCACGATTGCTGCGCAAAAAATTCTGTCGACCATTTACCGGGTCGACCAGCGTTTTGCAGCAGGACATGTGGTCGATATTCTGCGCGGCATCGACACAGAACGAGTAACCCAATGGCGCCATGATCAACTCTCGACCTTTGGTATTGGCTCAGACAAAAGCGAAGCTGAATGGCGCGCGTTGCTGCGTCAACTGATCGCTTTAGGTTTAGTGTCAGTCGATTATGAGAATTTCAGTTCACTCAAATTAACCGAAGCGTCACGTACCGTCTTGCGCGGCGAGACCAAAGTACAGCTGCGTCAGTATAAAAAAGCCGAAAAAGCCGTCAAGCATAAACGTCAGTCAGCGAAAGACTACGCCGAAACCGAGCTCAACACCGCAGAACAAACTCGTTTTGACAAACTACGCTGGTGGCGCGTCGAAACCGCGCGGACACATAATGTACCGGCGTATGTGATCTTTCCAGATGCCACCCTTCGTGAAATCGCCCGCCAGGCACCACAAACCTTAATCGCCCTGCGCGCCATTTCTGGCGTCGGTGATAAAAAACTCGACAGTTATGGTGCAGAGATTTTGCAGTTGATTGAGGAATTAGAGGATAACTAACGCTGCTACGCCATTCGTCTCTCGTTAAAATGACACCCACCGAGGATACCATCACCTAAGTAGGATTTACTGTGCCTTCTTCTTTATCTCATCGCGTTACCCACTTTGCAACTGCATCGCATATTCTTGCCCAACGACGCCTCAACGGGGAAGTAGGAGAGCGTCTACCGACGGTGATGCGTCCTGCAACTATTGAAGACGCTATGCAAGTTCAAGGCCTGTTAGCCACCCACCTGCAAGACGAGATTGCGGGGTGGAAGTGTGGCATGCCGACGAAAGATAAAATCGTTGTTGCACCAATATTTTCCAAAACGGTGTTCAGACAAACACAAGGTCCGGTTTGCAAAGTCAGTGACGAAAGAGTTGTAAAGATCGAACCGGAGCTGGCTTTTATTTTATGTGCAGATTTACCTGCACGTGCAACAGCGTATGCCGAGGCAGATGTACATGCAGCAATCTCGCACGGTCAAATTGCATTAGAAATCATTGGATGTCGTTATACCAAACCGGCAGAGGCAAGCTTTCCGGAACTGCTTGCGGATGGGTTATTTAATCAAGGATTATTTCTGGGGCCGGAGATAGATCTGCCGGCGGCGCAACAAGCGCAAGAAATCGCGATCACACTGCGTGTACAAAATCAGGATCAACAGGTATTTGCCGGACGTCATCCTGCACCGCATCCGCTCGCCCCACTCTACTGGCTTACCGACTATCTGCGCCAGCAGGGCATAGGATTACGTGCTGGACAAGCGATCATCACCGGTTCTTATGCAGGGAGTCCTGACGTACCGCTTAACACAGATATTCAGGTTCAATTCGCTGAATTTGGGTCGATTGAAGTCCACTTTGCACGTGACTAACCGAAGGTAAATAGGTCATTGTCATACCTACGGCGACGTCGGCACAACGGCTTCGATGTATTGTCTAATTCGTTCAATCAACCAGGTTGCCGCTGGAGATAAACTCCTGCCAGCCAGTGTCACGATACCCATTTCTGCGTAGACTTCAATTTGATCAGGCATGGTGATCTCACACATTGAGCCACACTCTATTTCTGCACGAACGACTGGATACGTACTGAGCAAAATGCTATCGCTATGCAGACAAACGTAATGTAGTAAAGTAGGATTGTCACAGGTGAGTGACAATTCAAACGCTTGTTGCGCGGGGAGCCTAAAAAAATGATGCAAGGCTGTTTTGACCTCCGCAGGTAAGCGTACCGAGACTAATGGATAATCAAAAATACGCTGTGGATCCGCTATCTTCGGCCCTGCTAGCGGATGCCCACTGCGACAAAAGAAACCACCGTATTGCCGTGAAAATCGTTGCACCTGAATCTTGCTGTCAGCCGTAATATTGTGAACATCCGCAATAAAAAACTCTAATTGCTCGTCCACGAGCTGCAGCAACAGGGCATCCCAATTGTTGATATTTACTTCCGTCCGCAATTTGGGGTATTCGCTGAGTAATTGCGCCAGCACAGGGGGTAAAAAAGTGGATCCAGGTAAAGGGCCAACACCAAAATGCACATCGCCCATTTCATGATGCTGCATCTGGTGTATGTCATGGAGTAAATTATTCGCCTCCAGCAACAGCGCTTTGGCACGTTGAATCACCTGCCGTCCGATCGGTGTGATACTGACGCCATGCAGGGTACGGTCGAACAGCTTGCCACCCAGTTCCTCTTCCAGCCCTTGAATGCTACGACTGAGCGCTGACTGCGTCAGATTGACCTTCTGCGCTGCCCTTGCAAAATTCAATTCTTCCGATAAAACAACAGCATGTCGAAGTTTTCGCAAGTCCATCGTTATTCGTCCTTTGTCTGGCATACCACGAAGCTGAGGCCATCTTCCCTTAGGGAAGGATAAAACCGATCCGTAATGCATATAACTCATTACCAATAGCAAAATAATGCATTGGACGACAAACAATTACAAGAGAAGAATGAGGATCAACGCTACCTCAGAGAGCGAAAACAACAAGACAAGCTTGCTTGTCACCTATCTGGAGACTGATTGTGAACCCCCTTCAACTCATTGCCATTACGGCGATCTATCTTGGCTTTGCGCTAGTGGAAATTGTCACTGGTCGCTTTAATAATCTCGGCGCATCAAAAGACGACTGGAAGATTGATGGCGCGATGTTACTCATGTTGCTCACGCTCATACAACCGAGCATTGTCATCGCGATCAACTTCCTGGGGATGCATTTCTTCCCGTTGCAACACAATGCCTATAGCTACCTACCAGCGTGGGGCATGTTCCTGATTCTGCTGGTCGCTGACGACATGACGCAGTACTGGTGGCACCGTTTATCGCATACCTCGTGGATGTGGCCATTTCATCGCGCCCACCATTCTGCGGCGTACATGAGTATTCGTGTGGTGTACCGAAATAATTTTTTCTATTACGCTGCAATGCCGGGCATCTGGATTTCTTCTATCCTGATTTATCTTGGATTCGGTAACGTGTATGTGGTGTATGTTGTACTCAAGATGGCCGTCATCATCGGCGCCCACAGCGCCAACCCATGGGATAAGTCACTCTATCAATTCCCGGTGATCAAACATCTGATGTGGATCGTCGAACGCACGATTTCTACCCCAGCCACGCACTATGCGCACCATGCGTTGACAATGGAGGATGGCATCGGACATTACCGCGGCAACTACGGTAATTTTTTATTTTTCTGGGATGTGTTGTTTGGCACAGCGTTGATTACCCACCATTACCCACCCAAAGTAGGCTTGCAGGATGATCTGCAATTTGGCAAGGAAAACTGGCTGGCAGAATTGTTTTACCCAATTCTCAAATCAAAACGCAGTCATTCCGCACTGGGTAAAGAGAAAGTCATTGTAGAGTAGGTGTTGGGGGAGGATGTTTTTCAACAATGTCATCCCACCCCATCGCCCCCAAAGACTTAGATTTTTTCAAACACCAAGTCCCATACACCATGACCTAAGCGTAAGCCCCGGTTTTCAAATTTGGTTACTGGGCGGTAATCGGGACGTGGTGCATAACCATCGGCTGTATTTTTTAACGTTGGTTCTGCACCTAGCACTTCCAACATTTGCACCGCATACTCTTCCCAATCGGTCGCACAGTGCAAATAGCCACCTGGTGCGAGGCGTGAGGCCAGCAACTGTACCAAAGGCCCCTGAATCAGGCGACGCTTGTTATGACGCGCTTTGTGCCATGGATCTGGGAAAAACACATGCACCCCGTGCAAAGACAATGGCGCGATCATGTTGGTCAGCACTTCAAACGCATCGTGCTGAATGATACGTTGGTTTTGCAACCCCATTTCTTCCGTCAGCTTGAGCAAACTACCAACACCCGGTGTATGAACTTCGACACCGATAAAATTTTTCTCAGGCATGCTGGCAGAGATTTTGGCACTGGTTTCGCCCATGCCAAAACCAATCTCAAATACCGTTGGCGCATTGCGACCAAATATAGCATCAACATCCAATATCGCTTTTTGATAAGGGATACAAAAACGTGGCCCCAGCGTCTCAATCGCGCGTGCCTGCGCATCAGACAAACGTCCGGCACGGGTCACAAAGCTACGAATACGGCGCTCAGTAGGATCATAAAACAGCGGCTTAGCGCTATCAGCAGGTTTGGAATCAGACATACGGGAACTTAGCAAAAGAGGAAGATACGGAACAGCTCAAGAGCAGCGACATCAATCTGCCATCGATTATCGTGCTGTCAGGCGGCGTTGAGATCTGACTGCCACTAGCATCAAGGCTTTTCGACAGCATTTCAATTCCGCAAAAGACGTATTTTAACAGAGCATGTCTGTGATTTAAACAAACATGCCAGAAAAGTAGCATGTAGCAAAGTACGGACTACCTAATGCCAAATAAAAATCAACGATGATAGAGCGCTTTCTCTTTATCAAAAGAACAAATACGTCGACATTCAACAGCTATTCATTTGTATCCATACGTTGTCTTTGATAACGTTTTTACTGATTATTTTTCTGCTTGAAAGGCGCTTTCGGCTCTCCACTTTCTTGCTCATCCTTGATACAGGTTTTTACGCATTGATCATAGGAGCGATCGCACGTCACTGATCTTTCTTTGATTAAACTACGCAAATCAGCGCTTGTACGGTTTTGGTATTCGGATAAGTTCTCGTCGGTTTTTCGCTCGTTATTGGTTGTGATTATCGGGTGAACTATTGTGTGCGACTCTGCTTGAGCATGTCGCAAACACTGTTTTCTCTCCGATGAGCACATCGATGGGCATATCGATTTTTCTTGCGCATGAGTGACTGATGACAAAGTACAAATCAACGTAGCGATCAGGTAAGGCGAGACTTTCATTGCGCACTCTTTCTTATAAGAAATTTAAAATTCCAACAGCGAAATGATATTATCGTTGATGTTTAGGCATTTATTGTAGATAGATGACAATGTCCATTTTTAGTTTCATGTTGATCATTTCAGAGTCGATGGCTGTATGAGATATAGTGTCTCAACATGGCTGCTACCATTTCAACCCAATTGACGATCTATTTATGGAAATAATTCACATCTCTAGTTGGAATGAATTTATTTCGCTCACGTCGAAGTATGATGGCTGGGCTTTTCGCGGACTGCCTGATGCAGATTGGCAACTAAGAAGTTCACTATCACGTTATCTGCATAGTTTTGTACAAGATAAAACTTCATGGTGCCAACGCGAAGAACGAGCGATACGCATTTTTCGGCGAAAGGCGCATATTTATTTACAGGATTCGAGTGTTTTACTGGATCACCTCCGCTGCCTAGCGTTAATGCAACACCATGGCGCTCCTACACGTTTGTTGGACTTTACAAAGTCACCATTTGTGGCGGCTTTTTTTGCGCTCTACCGAACCACTAAGAATTCTGCAGTATTCGCTCTTGATACGCCAAAACTATGGACAGTGGTGCCATCGAACGCACCAACCCTGTACCGAGACATGATCGATCCACGTGTTAATGGTAATTTTGAACGTTATTTTGCTACGAACAATAACGAGGTAATTTGGGTAGGTGAACCTGAGCAAATGGATCGTCGGTTGGTAGCCCAATCCGGCACCTTCGTCGTGCCGGGGGTACTCGATAAAACACTCGAAGAAGTAATACAGCAGTACGAAGAGGGTGACACACTAATTAAGAAAATCGTGTTGCCACCCTCTATTCGTGAGGAGGCGATGTTGTCTCTCTACCGAATGAACATAACGCATGCGACACTATTCCCAGACCTTGATGGTTTGTCGCGTTCGATAGGCTACGAGCTTGAAATTACGTGGCCTGGTTACAAGGCGCTGTGAATGGTTTAAGACAGGAACATATTTTATGCCAATACGTTAAACATGGTCTTGACTGCCAACAAGGTCATGAAGATCCCGAATACTTTGCGAAGTATCGGCGTTGGCAACAGTGCTCCTGCTTTAACACCGACCTTCGAAGCGATGATAGAACAGATACTCATCGCCAGCAACGCATACAAGTCGATATAGCCCCAACGCCAATCATGTGGTGAACCAGCAGTGACGCCAAAGCCGATAATTGCACCAAGTGAAATTGGTAAAATCACTCCCGTCGCAGTACCAATGGCCTTACGGAGCGACAAGCCGACATGGGTCAGATAGAACGTCACCACGGATGCTCCCCCCATACCCGCGAGCGAATAGGCGATCCCAGATAACAGTCCAGCAAAAATATGGAAACGTTGAAAGCGTGGTGAATCTGTTGTCGATTGCTCTGTATGTATTAACAGTTTTACGCCAAAATATGCCAGCATCAAGGACAAACCAAAAGCCAACCACGCACCAGGAATACGAGCGGCAAGCAATGCACCAGCGGTAGCACCAATACCAGCCGGAAGAAATAATTTCTTCAACCACGAGATATCCACATTACCTCTTTGCCAGTGGCTTAAGAAGGATGAGAGCCCAGTGAAGGCCATGGTAGCAAGTGAAGTACCAAAGGCTAGCCGTATCGCTTCTGTTGCATCCATTCCTCCGTTCTTATACATATAAATTAGCATGGGAATGACAATCGCCCCCCCTCCAATGCCAAACATGCCCGCCAAGAAACCAGCAGCGGTCCCTACTATGATTAAATGAAGTAGCATTTATATTTCCATCTTAGAAAAGTTATTTCAACCTATCGAGTTAAGTAGGTATATTTTTTATGCTGAAAGAAATTCATCTGTTTTTCTTTCATTCCTTTGAGAATAGCCCCAGTGTTTTTTGTAGATTCCACTAACCACGGATGTCGTGGGATTAGATTTGAAGTTGCAATCTATATTGAAATGTCCCCCGCGCGATTCTTGGCGGAGAGATGCGCTAAGCAGTATCAGGCGAGCCGCGTCGTAGATATTTTGAGCACGCAGCGCTTGTCCATAAGGAAGAAGGCTTGGTGCTGTCTGGAGGTCCTCTAATTGACGGAGACCAGTTTTGATTCCATCATTACTACGGACGATGCCGGCATGATCCCACAGAGTGACACGTAAGCTTGGTAACATTGAAAGTGATAAGCCAGTTTCAACGATGGTGGGGATCTGAATTGATACTTTTTTGCTGCTAGCAATAGTGGAACTTGTAATTTGCATGGCACAGGCTTTTCCCATCACTACGCACTCCAGCAGCGAATTACTAGCCAGACGATTAGCGCCATGTAGGCCACAATTGGCTACTTCACCAACAGCATAAAGTCCCGCTACACTGGTTCGTCCACTGAGGTCAGCAGCGATACCACCACAGGTATAGTGAGCGGCAGGAGATACGGGTACGCGCGTCGTTGATAAGTCACGGTTGTAACGCCGCGTTAACTCTACAAGATTAGGGAAGTGATGCTCTACGAACTGCTGGCCTTTATGCGAGATATCGAGCCAGACGTAAGGCGATTTATGTGCTGCCATTTCCGAATAGATTGCACGAGCGACGATATCGCGCGGTGCTAATTCTTCTTGCGAGGAATATTTTGGCATAAATCGTTCATTTGCTACATTGTATAAATATCCTCCTTCACCGCGAACTGCCTCGGTGATGAGGCTAACGACTTTTTGGTCAACCTGAAATGCTGTTGGATGGAATTGTACAAATTCCAGATTTTCTACTGCTGCACCGGCACGCCACGCCATTGCTATCGCCTCACCTTTACTTGCATGCGGATTAGTAGCATAAGGATAAAGGCCAGTGATACCACCAGTCGCCAAAACGACATTGGGCGCACTAAAAACAGTCACATCGCCATCAGCCAAGCTTTGAGCGATCAAGCCTGTGACACGGCTAGTATCTGAGATGAGTTCAACTACTTCATATTGACGAATCCAGGTCACATTGGGAAGTAATGCCACTTTGCTCTGCAGTGTCTGCATGATACCGCGCCCCGTCATATCATCAACGTGAGCGACCCGACGTTCAGAATGTCCTCCTTCTCGCGTCAAATGGATATCATTATTTTCGCGGGTAAATGGGACCCCTAAATCGATGAGCCATTGGAGTACAGATGTTCCTGCACCGACGATATCTTTGACAACTTGCTCTTTGCAAAGACCGTCACCAGCAGCGAGAGTATCCTTAATGTGCTTGCCGAAGTTGTCTTCTGCTGAAAAAACTGCTGAGATACCTCCCTGAGCCCAATAACTCGAGGGTTCATCGAATTTGTTTCGAGAGATAACACCAACCTTGATCGTCGAAGGTAATGTTAAAAGTAATGTCAATGCAGCTAAACCTTCACCTACGATAAGTACATCAAACTTCATTTGCAATTCCCATCTATTATTTATTAATATATTTACGTTATCAAGATAACAATAATAATAGATGAATTACTTTTATAGAGCATGCACATTTACAACCGTTTACAACCGCTTACAACTTGATGTAGCCCGGCAATATAAAAAATTCGGTATGTTGGAAGGAGTGAAACGAAGCCAGACACGCCGTGATTATTGCCACTACTTGCTGGCAACAGCATCGAACCATATCCTACAATGTGGTGTTAAATAGACTGCGCCAAAGTCCGTTAGTATGGCGATGAAAAAATAAAGGCGGCCAGAACAACCCTGTCTGCCGCCCTCAGCCATCCTATTGCGATAGGGATCGATGTTACGCTGCTAGAAGTTCCTCTTGTTGTGCAACAGGAAGCCACAGCGTCACTGTCGTTCCAACATCTTTTTCGCTTTGCACGTCTACCCGACCACCATGCAACTCGATAATTTCTTTGACGATACACATACCGAGTCCAGTACCAGGAATATTACCTGACGGATCGGCACGGAAGAAACGCTCAAACAACCGTGACATCTGTGCCGGTGTCAGGCCAATCCCCTGATCTGTCACACGTAAGCCAATTTCTGTTACACCCTCGTGATCCTCGCTCAGTACAAACAGATCAATATCGCCGCCATTAGGTGAATATTTATAGGCGTTACTCAATACGTTCATGAGCGACTGACCAATTTTTTCTGCATCCACTTTGACATCCGGTAAATTGTCACTGATATTGACATTGATGCGACGAGGATCGTTGTTGACGAGTAAAGCGGCCACGGCATTTTCGACAATTGGTGCAATGGCTTGAACACTAAATTTAAAGTCTTTACCAGCACGAGCCTCAATGCGCGCAAGATCGAGTAATTCGTTAATGAGGTTAATCATAATACCGGCCTGACGATTGATCGTGCTTAACAAATCCTTCTGTGTTACCTCATCATATTTGCGGCGCAATAACAATTCTGAAAATCCAAAAATACTCGCCATTGGGGTACGTAATTCATGTGCAGCAGTCGATAAGAATTCGCTCTTAATACGATCGATTTCTGTTTCGCGGGTCACATCACGGAAATAAATTACTTGTTCCAATGAGCCTGGTGCAACCGTACGAATAGAACGAATCAAAATACAAGTCCGAGGAGAGCACAGGTAAACCATTTGCTGACTTGCCTGAACCAAATCATCGTCTGAATCAAGAACGAGATTCATCTTGTTCTCTTCATTAGACGAGACGTAAGCATGGGCAGGATCAGCCAAGGATGCCATGAGCGTGTCAAATTCGTCCATGGTCAGGTTCGTTAATTGAATATTACTAAATCCAGTCATCTCGAGAAACGCTGGATTAACATTCGTCAACTTACCATTGGCGTCAAACGCAACGACACCATCGGGGCTCAAGGTACAAATCGCATCAAGGCGCATTGATCTGATACGCAGGTTTTCTTCTGCTAGAACACGATCGGTTACATCATTCAAACTACCGACATAATGAGTGACTACGCCATCCTGATCAATCACCGGTGCGACAGAGAGATCATTCCAGAACAAGCTACCATCTTTACGATAATTGCGGATCAACACTTTACATTCTCGTCCCTGCTGAATTGCTTGCGATAATTCAACGTTCTCGAGCTGGAACCGATCATCTGCCTGAAGAATTCGACAATTCATACCCAACATTTCGCTGGCGGTATAGCCGGTGATTCTCTCAAACGCGGGGTTGCTATAAATAATTGGCTGACTGGACATCCGCATATCAGCAATAACAATGCCGTTTGTCGCGGCTTCGATTGCCGTTAGCCGGAGCTGAAGAATTGCTTCAGCCATTTTGTCATCACTGATATCTCTGACCATCAGCGAGTAGTTAATTTCATCGTTTTGATTGAACTGACTTAATGAAACTGCTAATGGAAACTGATCGCCAGAAGAACGGATACCAAACGATTCAACGCGGGCACTGCGCATTGCACTACCGGCATTTCCATAACTGTTGAGCGTTTCTTCGATTTTATTAACATCCATACCGTCGATGATTTGCTGCAACGGAAAGTCACTCAGTTTATCGGCGGACAAGCCAAAGATATGCTCCGCAGCTAGATTAACGGACTTCACTATCCCATTCCCATCAACACGCACAATACCATCGGCAGCCGAATCTAAAACTGCCCTCAGTGCATTTTCGCTATGACTTAATTGCGTCGTCATTTCTTTTGCCATACCAAATGCGCTATTGCGGGTCGCTGCTAAATTAGTGACCACGAAAGTAAGCAAAATAGTGACCGCAATTCCTGCAGCAAAAATCATGTGGCTGATAACATTATTTGATAACGCTTCAAATGTCGGTAGGCTCGTAAAACGCAAGGTCCAACTCTTACCTTCGAAGTCCATTTGTCTTGAGCTAACATAGCGTGGACTAACGCCATTATTATTTTGAACACTAGAGAAAAGTAGATTTTTATTGTCTATTTCTTTACCATCAAATACTTCGACTCCTACGCTACTATCGACATTCACCAATACATTGCGCATCATATCTTCGACGCGAAACGGACTATAAACATACCCTAAAAGTGACTCACGACGCTCTTCGACGGAACCTCTGGGTAAGCCATTTTTGTAGATGGGGATGAAGAGAAGAAACCCTGCCTGGTTACCATCTTTCCCTTCCTGAAGCAATTTTACTAGTCCAGTCAAAGCAGGCTCTCCGGTATCACGTGCCTGGTCTAACGCAGAGCGTCTGACTTCTTCACTAGCGAGGTCATAGCCAAACGCACGAAGGTTGCGCCCCCAGAATGGCTCAAGATAAATGACAGCCATATACTCGTCCCGCGGTGCTGCAGGATAAATAGTGTACTCGGGATAACCTTCTGCCCGAATTTTTGCGGTATGGGTTGCCTTCTCCCCATCCGGTACACGAAGAACAAACCCCACGCCCTGAATGCCAGGCGAGGTCTCATCGAGACGTAAGCTCGATACATAAGTACGCCACTGTTCGCGGGAAGTGCTGTTATTCATACTAAACAAAGCAGCACCACCACGTAGAATTTGTTCGTTGCTATTCATGCGTTTTGCTAACGACGTACTGATAAGCTCGCTCGTACTAACAAAGCGTGCCTTATCGACGTCTTCATGATTTCGAAGACTGATCGTCCATACGATATAAGAGATGCTAAGACCGGCAATCAGAATCAAAGAACTCAACCATTCTTTTTTGAGCAGTCTGATGTATCTGTACACCCATAATTGAGTCTTCGCTTGTGGCTGAATCTGGCTCATGATAGTCTCCTACCCATTTCTGGTGGCGGCTGCCAGACAATGCCCGTCGGCAGCAGATATTTAAAAAGCAGGTTGATATTGCAATTGATTTCATCCGTAATTTATTGCTTGACCCGATCAATAACCCGGTCCACTTCATCAAGTAATTGTGAGAAATTAAAAGGCTTCTCTAAAAATGCATCAGCGCCAAATTCTATTCCAAGATTTTTTTCATCTTGCTGAAAAAAAGCACTGAGAATAATGACCGGTATCTGGGATAAATCCGGATCATTTTTAATTGCCTGGCACAAATTAAATCCATCGACACGGCCAGGCATCCGTAGATCGATAATCACACAATCAGGCCTATGCAGATGTGCCATGGCCAACGCGCTTTCACCGTTAGCGGCTTCAATAATCTGATGGCGCTCAAGTTCCATCACCATCCGCACCAGTCGCCGCGCATCAGATTGATCATCCACCACTAAAATAGTGGATGTCATACGAGCGCTCCGGTGGCTTCAATTTCTGCAAAATATTTATCGATCGTATCCATGAGCTCCAATGGACTGAAAGGCTTAATCATGTACGAATTAGCGCCGACTTTTAATCCGGTATCAATATCAGACTGCTGGCCTCTGGCTGTCAACATGATGATTTTTGTCCTTGCATAATCAGGATTTTTTTTGAGTTTTTCGCAGACTTGTAAGCCATCCATACTACCTGGCATCATCACGTCTAATAAAATGATGTGGGGCGCTACAGTTAATGCTAGGTTATACCCACTATCGCCGTTATCGGCCTCATGTAGTTCATAATCTCCGAAATCTAATGTCATACGAATTAATTTTCGGATATCTGCCTGATCCTCAACAATCAAGATGCGCTTGGTTTTCATTTTTGCCTCCGTACCACGATGACTTACCACTGATATGAACAATTCATATTATTTCTTGTCCGCAGCCTGCGCCGCCTTAGCAGCTTGCATACGCTGCATTAAAGCGACCATGTCATGCGCATAGCGTTGCGCTTGTTCTGCATCTAACGTCTGTGTATCTTGAACAGGTGCACCGGTTGCTAATTCAAGATTAAACTCAATAATTTCATCGCCATCACCTTCGATAATACTCATTCGACCACCATGCAAATGTAATATTTGATGACAGATTGGCAGACCCAAACCAGGCCCTTTAGCTGCCATACCGGGCACTTTAGATGTACTGAATTTTCGATCTTTGATGTAATCCTCAACCAAATTAAAAGGGACAAATAATTTTTTTTTCAGAAGATGTTTACTTGCGAATTGGCCATGATTGCGTAAGCTCAGAATCACATGGGTGCCGGTACAACGTAAAGAAATTTCTAAGCGAGATTTTTGTGTCGCGTGGCGCGCCGCGTTGTTAATCAATTCGCGCAATGCTCTCGTTAGCCAAGTGCGACTGCCATAAACCGGTGGGAGTTCAGCATCAAGGCCTTCAAGGTAGACCTCTAAACCACGCGATTCGAGCTGCCGACGTTCGGCATTCAGCGCTTCGGTAATCATACTTTCGAATAGCAAGCGCTCCTGATCGACCAAAGGAGACGTTCCAAATAATTCAGCTAACATTTCGATTCTTTGCAAACGTTCAGAAATGGTGTTACCACTTTCAACCAGCCGTTGAACTTCTGATGGTAATTTTTCGTCTGCCAAAAGACCTAATTGCTGAGCGAATTGATGGATCGGCTTAGATAAATCAATCCGGATAAATTCATAGAAATTCTTGAGTGTCATCTCATAAAATTGCTTTTCGGTCAGCAACTGGGTGACGACAGCATATTGATCCGCAATGGGCAATGGCATGAGCTTTGCCATGCAACCGACTGGATTTCCGGCCTGCATCGGTAATGGAATATTTAACGGTGCCTTACCAAACCCTGCGATCAGATCACGTACCCCCTTTAGTATCCGGGGATCTGGAAAAGCGACACCGATCTTGGCTGAAAAAACCACAACACCTGGCGTATTGACGTACTGAACGATACCCTCTTTATTAACGATAGCAACGCCGTCGGACAGGGAATCAAAAAAAATCTTCATTTGAGCATTCATGATTTACTCCTGCGCGTCTTCCATGTTTCAAAATGGGAAGTAACTGTTTTCACTAGATCCGCGAGTACGACAGGTTTTTTGTAATAGTCTACCACTGAAGGTAGCCCACCCATCTCGTTAATCTGCGTTTTTGTCAGCGTACTGATGACAATAATTTTCATCGTTTCAGCCCAAGAATGTTTGCTGAGCATCAACAATAATTCAACACCATTCACATGCGGCATCAAGACATCGGTAATTAGTAAATCGGGGGGCGTTTCTCCCATTTTTATCAAGCTCTTAAGAGAATTTTCGATTGAAAGAACCCTAATGTTACTCGAGGGAATACAAGCATACAAATCGGTCAACTCTGAATACAAAGCTTGGTTGTCAACAATTAAAATATCGAACGTTTCCATCTCAGCAAGTGATGTTTGTCCGGAACACATCGCCTCAACAGAACTCTTAAATATTCGACGATGTCCACCCGGCGTCCGCCACGCGCTTAGGCGTCCCTGCGCTACCCAAAGCTGCACTGCTCTGACGCTAACCTTCAATACCTCAGCAGCATCGCGTGTGGAAAGCGTTTCAGCATCAAGATTTGTTTTCAGGTCAGATTTCATGACATGTCCCACTTCGGTTTTTTCATACTATGCATGTATTTCATACTATGCGTTTATTTCATCTTTACAAGGAGCAATGTTTTAAAAAATTGTTAAATATTTTTATTTATTTTACAAAGTGGTTTGACCTTGTGTGAGCTCCAGATTTTCACCATAAAACGTTGCGGCGCAACATTTCCCGAGGATTCCTGCAAAAGAGCGCAAAATAATTCATCAAATATAGTGATCGTATCTTTCTGAAGATCGGACAAAGCCAGTTACAATCACGGCTCATCTCAATTTTTGAATTTCTTATGGCTCGTCTGCAATTACAGTTCCCTGAAAACCAGTATTACTACTCCACGCCATTAACGGTTCGTGTCACTGATATTAACGGTGCCAACCATTTGGGAAACGATTCGATGATTTCGATGATCTCTGAAGCCAGAGCTCGGTTTTTATACGAATTCGGCATCCGCGAAACAGCGCAGGAGGGGGTAGGTATTATCGTTACTGATCTCGCAACAACCTACAAAGCCGAAGCGCATGCGCGCGACCAATTGTTGTTTGAAGTAGGCGTGATGGATTTTAATAAGTACGGTGGGGATATTATTTTCCGTATTTCACGTCCCGCTAATCAAACTCTGGTGGCGATGGCAAAATCCGGTTTTGTCTTTTTTGACTACCGCTCAGCGCAAGTTGTAGCAATGCCCGAGCACTTCAAAGACAAGTTCTCCCGTGTCAATTATATTGATTGAGCGAAGAACACTTTAATCTCCAGTGTGTGATAAAAAAGCAGAATACGCTCTGCTTTTTTATGGAACTGTAGAAATTCAAGCAATTTTACAAATATAACATTCGATGACGCTCATCCTCAGAGGGCTCGATATTACGTTGTTCATAGAACGCATAAATCGCATCAACAATATTGGCTGGCTCATCGATTAATTGCACTAGGTTCAGATCTTCAGGTGAAATCATCCCATTTGCCACCATCTGGATTTTCATCCATTCAATTAAGTCATTCCAAAAACTGGTGCCCACGAGAATAACCGGAATATGCCGGGTCTTACCTGTTTGTATCAACGTCAGCACTTCACTGACCTCGTCCATCGTGCCGAAACCACCCGGATAGACAACATACGCATCGGCGTATTTTACAAAAGCGACTTTGCGTGCAAAGAAATGGCGGAATGTCAGACTGATATTTTGCCATGGGTTATTTTTTTGCTCATGAGGCAACTCGATATTTAAGCCGACGGAAGACGATTTGCCTTCATATGCACCCTTATTTGCTGCCTCCATAATACCGGGGCCACCACCCGAAACCACAGCAAACCCTTCATCAGACAATCGTCGCGCCAGGTCAACGCAGCTTTGATAATACGGGTCCTCTGGCTTAGTTCTGGCGGATCCAAAAATAGTCACCGCAGGGCCAATATTTGAAAGGCGCTCGGTAGAGTCGATAAACTCTGCCATAATCGTGAACATATGCCATGATTCACGCGCTTTTAAGGCTGTTGCCTTATCTTTGTCCATTATCTGGCGCAACCTTGTTATATTTTTTCTGTTCTCGTTCATATGCAAAATACCCTGTTGTTAGTTGATGGTTCCAGCTATTTGTACCGTGCTTTTCATGCGATGCCTGATTTGCGCAATCCACAAGGCGAACCAACCGGTGCCATTTACGGCATGATCAATATGTTACGTCGCCTACGCAGCGATTATCCGGCAGCATACATGGCGTGTGTATTTGATGCAAAAGGCAAAACGTTCCGCGATGATCTTTATCCAGAATACAAAGCACAAAGGGCACCGATGCCAGATGACTTGCGACTGCAAGTTGAACCAATTCACGAAGTGGTCAAGGCGATGGGATGGCCTATCCTGATGGTGGAAGGTGTCGAAGCAGATGACGTGATTGGCACGCTCGCTGTCGAAGCCAGTAAACTCGGGATGAACACCGTCGTCTCCACCGGTGATAAAGATCTAGCGCAATTGGTTAATCCAAACGTGATGCTGATCAACACCATGACCAATGAAAAAATGGACGAGCCTGGCGTACTGGCAAAATTTGGCGTTCCACCCAATCGCATCATCGATTATCTGACACTGATTGGCGATACCGTGGATAACGTCCCTGGCGTTACCAAATGCGGCCCAAAAACTGCCGTAAAATGGCTCACAGAATACGACAGTCTGGACGGCGTCATTGAGAACGCTGACAAAATTAAAGGCGTGGTCGGCGACAATTTACGCGCAGCCCTTGAATGGCTGCCACGTGGCCGTGAACTCATCACCGTCAAGACAAACTGCGATTTAGCAGCGCATTATCAATCGATACAAGCGAGTCTGATCAGCCAAGACGAAAGCAAAGAAGCCATGCTGGCGTTCTTCAGCCGCTACGGTTTCAAAACCTGGTTACGTGAATTATCAGGTGACGCCACAGCTGGCTCGATACCACTGAAAGGTGGCGCTGCATCTAATTCTTCCGGCAACACGCCCGCACAAGCTGGATTATTTAGCGAAGACACCAATCCAGATACCGTGCCAGCCATCGTCGTCAAAAATTATGAATTGATCCTCACTGAGGCTGATTTGGACGCATGGATAGCACGCATCCAAAACGCCGACCTGACGGCAGTCGACACCGAAACAACGTCGCTTGAACCAATGACGGCACAACTCGTAGGCATTTCACTGTGTTGCGAAGCCGGACATGCATGTTATATCCCAGTTGCCCATCACTACGGTGATTGTCCACAGCAGTTATCGCGTGAACTAGTTTTAGCCAAACTTAAGCCTTGGCTGGAAGACGATAGCAAAGCCAAAGTCGGACAGAATCTGAAATACGATACGCATATTTTTGCGAACCAAGGTGTGCATTTACGTGGTATCAAACACGATACGCTATTGGAATCGTATGTGTTTGAATCGCATAAGTCGCATGATATGGATAGTCTCGCATTGCGTCACCTAGGCAAAAAAACGATTAGTTATGAAGAGGTCTGCGGTAAAGGTACCTCACAAATTTGTTTTGACCAAGTCGAGATCGAACGAGCGACTGCTTACGCCGCAGAAGATGCTGACATCACCCTACAATTACATCAGGCGATGTGGCCAGAGATTGAACCGGATGTCAATCTGCTACGTGTGTACCACGAGATTGAATTACCGACATCGATTGTTTTGCAAAAAATTGAACGCAACGGCGTCTTAATCAACAAAGATCTACTTGCGACGCAATCCAACGAAATCGGTCTTCGTTTGTTAGAACTCGAACAAAAAGCCTATGAGCTCGCAGAGCAGCCATTCAACCTGAACTCGCCAAAGCAATTGGGCGAAATCTTCTTTGGCAAACTTGGCTTACCTGTCGTCAAAAAAACACCGTCTGGCGCCCCCTCAACTGACGAAGAAGTCTTACAAAAACTAGCTGAAGATTACCCACTGCCAAAAGTACTACTTGAGTATCGCGGATTAGCCAAACTCAAATCGACTTATACCGACAAGTTGCCCAAAATGGTCAATGCTAGTACCGGCCGCGTTCACACCAACTATGCGCAAGCCGTTGCAGTAACAGGGCGTCTGGCGTCAAATGATCCAAATTTGCAAAACATTCCGGTACGTACTGCCGAGGGGCGCCGTATTCGCGAGGCGTTTATCGCGGCACCAGGTAATGTCCTTATTTCTGCTGACTACTCGCAAATTGAGTTACGCATCATGGCGCATATTTCTGGCGACGCGAGTTTGCTCAAGGCATTTGCTGATGGTGAGGATGTCCATAAAGCAACTGCGTCAGAAATTTTTGGTGTGTCATTACCAGAAGTCACGAGCGAACAACGACGCTATGCCAAGGTCATTAACTTCGGCCTGATCTATGGCATGAGCGCTTTTGGTCTCGCAGGTAATCTAGGAATTGAACGTAGCGCTGCGCAAAACTATATCGACCGCTATTTTCAAAGGTATCCTGGCGTTGCCCAGTACATGGCCGACACCCGTACGAAAGCAAAAGCGCATGGCTATGTAGAAACGGTCTTTGGACGTCGTCTGTGGCTGGCTGAAATCAATAGTCCGAACGGTCCACGTCGACAAGGCGCAGAACGGGCAGCAATTAACGCACCGATGCAAGGAACCGCCGCTGATTTAATCAAGTTGGCGATGATTGCAGTACAAAACTGGCTGGAAACAGACAAGTTGCAATCCAAAATGATTATGCAAGTCCACGATGAACTGGTGCTGGAAGTGCCAGAGTCTGAACTAGAATTAGTTAAGAAAAAATTGCCTGAATTGATGGCGGGCGTTGCACAATTAAACGTGCCTTTGTTAGCGGAAGTTGGCGTTGGTGCGAATTGGGAAGAAGCGCACTAAACATAAAAACCGCAGCAAAAAGTATAAATGCCGTGCTACTAGACAATACTGGGAGCACGGCAATCTTTTTTAGAGAGCTAGCTTATTTGTTGCCTTCCAACTTGAATGCACCTTTTCAACTGCTGTGATCGCACGTTCAATCTACGCTAAAACGCAACGACGCAATTCACCGACATAAGGACTATCGTCTAAGAGACACTCATTAATCAGTCAATAGCGACGATACAAGATTGCCTTACGTCGCTTATACTTCAGTATCGAACGCTCACTCATTTCTGCTTATGCTGACAATAACCCAAGCCGACTTACACCGCGCACAACATGCAAACGATCTGCTTTTCCTCTTGAATGACTATGCTTGTGACCCAATGGGTGGCGGGGAACCGTTATCGGATTACACCCGACAACATCTGATTGAATCCTTAAAACTACGTCCGACCGTCGTTGCATTCCTTGCGTATCAGAATGACCAACCAGCGGGTTTTTCGATCTGCATAGAAGGTTTTTCGACGTTCGCTTGTCGACCTTTACTCAATATCCATGACTTTGCGATACGCGCGGAGTTTCGAGGTTTAGGAATAGCAAAAAAACTCATCGACGTCATCAGCAATTTTGCTCAAACACGCGGTTACTGTAAATTAACGCTGGAAGTATTAGACGGTAATGCACCAGCGCGTGCCTTGTATATTGATCAAGGTTTTGCAACCTACGAACTCGATCCAGCCATGGGCGGTGCGATGATGATGCAAAAGAAATTTATCTGATTATTTTTTATGCTTGAAAAGTACAACATTTAATAACAACCTATAAAGGAAGACAAATGACGCTTAATTTTAATGGCCGGGTAGCAATCGTTACTGGTGCAGGTGGTGGTTTGGGTCGTGAACACGCGTTAGCGTTAGCTGCACGCGGTGCTAAGGTCGTTGTTAATGATCTAGGCGGAGCCCGCGATGGATCGGGTTCATCTCTCTCGGCAGCACAGGCGGTAGTTGAAGAAATCCGCGCAGCAGGCGGCGAAGCCATCGCGAATGGTGCGTCTGTGACC
Source organism: Undibacterium sp. RuRC25W (assembly GCF_049339825.1). Lineage (NCBI taxonomy): Bacteria > Pseudomonadati > Pseudomonadota > Betaproteobacteria > Burkholderiales > Oxalobacteraceae > Undibacterium > Undibacterium sp. RuRC25W. The sequence continues at coordinate 186,495 of NZ_JBMPPD010000002.1, forward strand.
GATTTTGCCGCAGTACAGGCCATGGTTGCTGAAACCATCGCGCAATGGGGTCGGGTCGATATTCTGATCAACAATGCGGGCATTTTGCGAGACAAGAGTTTTGCCAAAATGGACATAGATGACTTCAAACTGGTGATGGACGTTCACCTGATGGGCGCTGTGCATTGCTGTAAGGCGGTCTGGCCTGTCATGACAGAACAGAAATACGGACGTATCGTGATGACGACTTCCTCATCTGGCTTATACGGCAACTTCGGGCAATCCAATTACGGTGCAGCCAAAATGGCGTTAGTCGGTCTGATGCAAACGCTGGCGCTGGAAGGGGCTAAATACGATATTCGCGTCAACAGTCTGGCACCAACAGCAGCGACGCGGATGACCGAGAGTTTGTTCCCTGTCGAGTTTTTACAGGCACTGAAACCATCTGATGTGGTTCCTGCCATGTTGGTATTGGCAGCAGAGGATGCACCGACACGTGCTATTTTATGTGCTGGTGCAGGCAGTTTTGAAGCAGCAAATATCACGTTAACTCAAGGCGTTTTTGTCGGCCGTAATAGCGATGCACCAGAACAACTTGCCGCCCGTTTATCAGAAGTTCGCCAACGCGAAGGTGAAACCGTGCCCGATAGCGGCACAGCACAAGGGCACGTAGAGCTCACCAAAGCGATGAGTAATTTGCAAAAAAATTAATTAAAGTTTTATAAAAACAACATCGCTTGCTTATTAAATTTATAAGCAAGCGAAATTTATACTCCCCTGTGTATAAGTATATTTTTTCTCAATATTGCGTTTTCATAAGGATAATTACGGATAATAAAATATACTCCCCGTATTAACGGTATTTTTCAGAAGTTGAATAAAACAGATTGCTGACGCCAGCAAAACTCTGTGCCACACTAAGCTCATGACACTCACAGAATTAAAATATATCGTTGCCGTCGCTAGGCAAAAACATTTCGGTCATGCAGCGGAAGCCTGCTTCGTTGCACAACCAACCTTGTCTGTTGCGATTAAAAAACTCGAGGATGAGTTAGGTGTAACGATATTTGAACGTGGTGGTACCGAAATTTCAACAACCCCGCTGGGCGCACAGATTGTTGCGCAGGCTGAGCGTGTGCTGGAACAAACTGCGGCAATCAAAGAAATAGCAAAGCAAAACAAAGATCCCTTAGCAGGCCCTTTCCGGCTTGGCGTGATTTACACCATTGGCCCCTATCTATTACCAACGCTGGTCAAAACAATGATACAGCGTGTACCGCAAATGCCGCTGGTGTTGCAAGAGAACTTTACTGTCAAGCTGATCGAACTCCTGCGCCAAGGCGAACTGGATGCAGCGATCATGGCCTTGCCTCTGCCTGAGCAAGGCATGATGATACAACCCCTATACGACGAACCATTCGTCGTCGCTATGCCGAAAGACCATGCCTGGGTAAATCGCAAAGAAGTCTCCACCGCAGAATTAAAATCAGAAACGATGTTATTACTGGGCAATGGTCATTGCTTCAGAGATCAGGTCTTAGAAGTTTGCCCTGAGATGGCACGCTTCTCGACCACAGGTGATGGTATCGCCCGTACGTTTGAAGGCTCATCGCTGGAAACCATACGTCACATGGTCGCTTCTGGCATTGGATTAACGGTGTTACCGATCGCCTCTGTGCCAGACATGGGCAGTACCGATGGCATGCTACGCTACGTCCATTTTGCGAAACCTGTGCCAGATCGTCGTGTTGTGATTGCATGGCGCAAAAGCTTCACACGACAAGCCGCCATCGATGCCATCCGTGACGCCGTACTCGCGTGTGACCTACCCGGCGTTACCATGCTGGATGAAGGCATTAGCCTCCAATAAACGAATCTGGACTATTTTTAGTTCCGCCATCGGTAAGTATCACCCCAACATAAACTCATGGCTCCCCTGCCCGCTTTGCGGCAGACGGGGATGTTGAGCATATTGATCATGTCGGGGATTGGTTCTGACGTTGGTTCTGACGTTGCTTTTGACCTTTTCCGGTTGAGACAACGCAATTTGTGCGACAAGAAAAGTGAGTGGCCGCCGAACTACCTCTAGCCTCGCACCGCAGAGTACAACCTCATTACTCACTAACATCCAACAAAAAAAAGAGACGACACCATGCTCTCCCACCCCATCCAAACTGCCACGCGCGCGCGCCAGTAGAAATAAGTAATAACTGATAACAGTATCAACATGACTGAAGCTATACTCTGGACTTTTCTGAACCAGTCGCCGCAAAATCAGTCTATCTGCGGTTCATTGTTTACAAAGAGTCTGGATGACTATGTTATTGAACCGATTTTTTCTCTTGTGCGCCAATATTACGTTAATGGGCGTAACAACTCTCAGCATCGCACAATCTAATCCCAATAGCTCTGTCGATACGATCGTACCGGTCAATCGTCCACGCATCGCGCTGGTGTTATCTGGTGGTGGTGCCCGTGGTTTTGCTCATATCGGCGTCTTACGGGCACTGCGTGAACTGCGAATTCCGGTTGATATAGTTGTGGGTACCAGTATGGGTGCCGTTGTCGGTGGTGCGTATGCAGCAGGACGTACGCCCGAAGAATTAGAAAAAACCGTTCACGATACGGATTGGGATAATGTCTTATCTGATCGCCCTGCTCGCAATGATCTCGATTTCCGACGGAAAGAAGAAGACACGCTGCTGCCGACACGGATCGAATTTGCTGCAACCAAGAAAGGCGTCTCCTTGCCAACAGCGGCAGCTGGTAATGCCGCACTGGAGAACGCCCTCACACAACTTTTACCTGAAGGAATGCGCGACTATCCGGTAAATCAATTAGCATTACCATTTCGATCAGCGGCATCGGACCTATTGACTGGCGAACTGGTTGAACTTGACACTACCCCCCTACTGGCAACGATGCGTGCGTCCTTGGCGGTGCCTGGTGTTTTTGCTCCGGTTCGCATCAAAGACAAATTAGTCGTTGATGGTGGGCTAGTCAGTAATCTTCCAGTCGAAATGGCGCGGGCGATGGGCGCCGATATTATTATTGCGGTAAACGTAGGCACTCCCCTAGCGAAAGAGCATCAGTTACAAAGTGCGGTGGACGTGGCAACACAGATGTTACAAATTCTGACTGAACAAAATGTACAACGCTCAATCAAACAACTAAAGGATCAGGACGTCTTAATCTCGCCAAATTTGGATGGCATTACATTTCTGGATTTTTCCCAATATCCACGTGCTATCAAGGCTGGCGAAGAAGCAACGCTGAAATTAGCTCCACAGTTGCAAGCGCTTAGCCTCTCACCTGATCATTTTTTAGCCTATGAAGTGCAACGACTGCACGCGGGTACGATGACAAAAATGCCCATCACTGCGCTACCGATCGCACATATTGAAGTTCAGGGAACGCAGTACATCAATCCGATTGCTTTACGATCGCAGACAGGAATCGAAGAAGGTCAGGTGCTGACACAAGAGCAGATTCGCGCTGCGACAACCCGACTCTATGGTCGTGGAGATCTCGATAAAGTTGAAACAATCATTACCGATCACAATGGCGAACGAGATATCCTCATCAAGCCAACAGAATCAAACTCCAGCCGTAATCGCTTACGTGTGGGTATGGAATTAGCGAGTAATTTTTCTGACGAAAACAATTTTGCATTAGATCTGATGCACGTTGCATCTTCAATCAATGCTTACGGTGCAGAACTACGCACACTTGCAAAGATTGGCAGCGTGCGTCAATTCAGCACCCAATTCTGGCAACCCTTAGCACCTGCTTCACAATGGTACGTGGCACCATCCGTCGACTACAAAGCAAATAACCTCAATGTCTACAACAATGAGACCAAAATTGCCACCGAAGGTACGACCAGTAGTAGCATAACGATGCTACTCGGAAGACAATTTGGTAATTGGGGAAGTATAGAAGCAGGCTTCACCAGAGGCTTTCAGAAAGTTACCTCGGAACTATCGTCTGATCCATCAAAAAGTTACAACCCCAATTCGCGAATCTATGACACGACCGAATTTATTAACTTTAAAATCGATACACTCAATTCTCTGGCATTCCCGACGCAAGGCAGTTATGTCAATGCGGTATGGCAACGCTCGCCCAGCAAGATATCGGGGCAACCATCCGCTGCAAAATCAGAACTCAGTATGATGCAGGCGTTTGAATCGGGTGACTGGTCAGGACATCTTTATGGAGAATGGACCAAATCACCAAATGCACCACAATTGGCACCGTTAGGGGGATTTCTCCGATTATCTGGCTTGCCCACTAACTCGTTGAGTGGCGACGAAAGTATATTTGGCCGTGTCGTTATCGCACGTAAAATCGGCGCTTTGCCGAGTACCGTGGGCGGTGCAATACGATTTGCACTTTCTGCTGAAGTTGGCGGTACTTATGGTGCATCAGTGCCGTTCAGTACAGGTATTCTGAAACAAGCAGGCAGTGCGAGTTTATCCGTCGATACCCGTTTTGGTCCGTTGTTCTTTGGTGCTGGTGCGACCCGAGGGGCGGGCTCAGCAGTTTATCTTTTCTTAAGTCCGATCTGGTGAGTGATGCTCGGCAGATCAGGTTTTGCTTCTGGCCGCCGTAACGCGGTCAAAGCCGAGAACTCCCAAGACTGGAAGCCCACCAATAGCGTAAAACCATCACGCTCCTCAGGTTTAAGACGACGATCATCTTGCTGTAAGCGTGCCAACTCAGCAGCGAGATGCTGAATTTTCTGGACGATTTCCATCGCGCTGCGATCAGACACTCGCGCAGGAACACACAATAAGGTCTCGCCATGTCGGTCAAAGGTTCCTCTGAAATAGTCACTCACGACATGATCACGAAAGAATTGCTGCACCGGCCCATCCGGACGCCAATGAAATGCTGGAGAGACGTTTAAGCGATAACGATTATTGGGGCGAAGCTCGATCAGTTCTAATTTATCTAATGCAATCAAATGCAGGATACATTCTGGTTCACTCAATTCGTAGGTTTCAACAATTTGTTCGAGTGTCCAGTGACCAAGACAAGAAATAGCAACCAATAATAACTTTGCATCCGCCACTAATGATTTTTCTTGTGCCAGTGTCAGCGTATCGGAATGGGGTGTCACATCAGCCGCTTGCCTAAACACATCCTCTAAGGCAATGCCTGCGGCTTTGCAGATTTCTGCCAAGCGCGATAAATTCATATCTTTTTGACCGAACATCCGTTTGACACTGGATTCACTCATTCCTATCCGGTCCGCCAGTATTTTGTAGGTCACACCAGCCGCCCGCAACTCGGCGCGCAGCACATTGAGCAATATTTCTGGTGAACTCATTTCATCCGACTCCGATTATAAATTGTGCACAATAGTATCAAAATTCAGTACCAAGCATACTAAATTTTAAACCTTAGCACATTTTACTGGTTCTGAGTTCTCGCCGTTGAGACACTACACGTCGTCAACAGAAGTGGACAAATTTTCTGAGTAGAACGATCTCTGACGTCGCAAGGCGATGGCTTTGCAGCGATGAGTAATCCGGATAGATGGTGTCTCCTCCGCTATTTATCCGGATGATCCAATCTAGAGACAGTGAATAGACAGCAGTAGAACATTCAATCAGACCGTAAAGGTGTTTATGAATACGCTCATCCGATATAGTGCATGCATACTCATAACTGGCTTCGTTTTTGCCTCGGGCTATGCACTAGGACAACATCAGGCGACAGAACAAGGGCCTTCTCTTCACCAACAAGATCTCTCAACGCTGATCAGTGAATCGACAGCAACAGATGAACACGTCGATAGCAATAAAACGCCGCGCCGTAAACCTGCTTTGTTGATGTGATTCGTCAGCACAATGAACGCAGAACGAGCCCGATTCACATCACGATCTGGTCACTTAATCGATACGTCTTTGTGTCTGCGGATCGAATCTGTGCATGCTATCGAAAGTAAATCCAGCAGTCGTTTTTTGTCCCACGCTGACCTGTACTCCGACTGGAGCCCGAACAACTAAGGTTTGTCCTGCACAACGACCATGAACCAACAAATCAGCACCTAACGATTCGACCAGATCGACCTCAAAAGGTAACCCAGGCATCCCGATAAATAAGTGCTCAGGACGCACACCCAAAATGGTTTCTGTATCTGTGGCAGTGTTAGGTTGCTGATGTAATGGATGGAACGGTAATTCAAACTTCACATCACCCATCGTCATCCAATGTCCATCGCTGCTCATCGTTCCTTGCAAAAGGTTCATCGGTGGTGAACCAATAAAACTCGCCACAAAACTTGTCGCAGGGCGGGAATAAACTTCGTCAGGTGTTCCAATTTGCTCTGCTACACCGCCATTCATCACAATCATTCGCTGACCGAGCGTCATCGCCTCGACCTGATCGTGGGTGACATATAAACTAGTGGTCGCCAGTGTTTTGTGTAATTTCTGAATTTCCAGACGCATTTGAACTCGTAACTTGGCATCCAGATTGGACAGTGGCTCGTCAAACAAAAATACAGCGGGCTCGCGGACAATCGCCCGGCCCATTGCCACCCGCTGACGCTGCCCACCAGATAAAGCACGTGGTGTACGATCCAGCAAATTTTCTAATTCCAGAATCTTTGCAGCCTTGTTCACGCGTTCGCTAATTTCTGCTTTGGAATAGCCTCGTATCTTCAAGCCATACGCCATGTTTTCAAACACACTCATGTGTGGATACAACGCATAGTTTTGAAATACCATCGCGATGTCACGGTCCTTTGGTTCAAGTTCATTGACCACGCGATCACCAATGACAACCTCGCCTTCACTGATCTCTTCGAGTCCGGCAATCATGCGTAATAAACTCGATTTACCGCAACCAGAAGGACCGACGATGACGACAAACTCACCATCATCAATATCAACAGAAATACCATGAATAACGTTCACCGTTTTTTTGCCGTGACCGTAGATCTTTTTTACATTTTTTAAGTGGACCTGTGCCATCTTTATTCTCTTTGTTTTCTTTAATTTCTTTGCGAATACATTGTTTGTCGTCTGCAATTGACTCAGCTAGAAAGACACGAGCAAAGCGTTACTTCTCAGAATCAACTAATCCTTTAACAAACCATTTTTGCATCAGCACCACAATCAGTCCAGGGGGGATCATTGCCAGCAATAAGGTTGCCATCACGAGATTCCACTCAACGGCAGCATCACCACCCGCAATCATACGTTTGATACCTACACCAATCGGATACATGCTTTGCTCGGTTGCAACCAGCAGAGGCCAAAGATACTGATTCCAACCGTAGATAAACATAATCACAAACAAGGCCAGCAAATTGGTACGAGACAAAGGCCAGATCACATCTTTAAAAAAACGAATTGGTCCTGCACCATCAATACGCGCAGCTTCGGCTAGTTCATCGGGTATTGTCAGAAAAAATTGTCGGAATAAAAAAGTAGCTGTCGCAGAAGCAATTAATGGCACCGTTAATCCAGCGTAGGAATTAAGCATCCCGAAATCTGAAATGACTTTATAGGTCGGGTTAATTCTGACCTCTACAGGTAACATCAGCGTCAGGAAAATCATCCAGAAAAATAAGCGCCGACCAGGAAAACGGAAGTACACCAAAGCAAATGCTGACAGCATAGAAATAGCAATTTTACCGACAGCGATCAGTAATGCTGATACTAGGCTGACCCACATCATCTGGGCGACAGGACTGATATCCACATTCCCACTGGCACCACCCTGAAGTACCGTCGCAAAATTATGCAAAAGCTGATCACCAGGGATCAGAGAAATCGGTGCTAATGCTGCTTGCTCAGCAGTCTGTGTGCTGGCAACAAAAGCAATATAGATTGGAAACGCAATCAACATCACGCCGATAATTAATACTGCGTGACTAATCGCATCTAGTATTGGTCTACGTTCTATCATGTTCAATACTGCACTTTCTTTTCTACATACTTGAACTGCAACACCGTCAGTGCCACCACAATTAACATCAGAACAACGGACTGCGCGGCGGCACTGCCAAGATCGCCACCTTTGAAGCCGTCATTAAACACTTTGTACACCAAGATTTCTGTTTCTTTGCCCGGGCCACCCTGTGTAGTTGCCTCAACAATCGCAAACGTATCGAAGAACGCGTACACAATGTTGACGACCAGCAAGAAGAAACTCGTCGGTGTCAGCAATGGCAACACAATAGAAAAGAAACGGCGCACTGGACCTGCGCCATCAATTGCGGCAGCTTCAATAAGTGATTTAGGAATCGACTGCAAACCTGCTAAGAAAAATAAAAAGTTATAGCTAACCTGCTTCCAAACAGCTGCAAGCACAATCAGAATCATCGCGTGCTGTGCATTGAGCAGATGATTCCATTCAATACCAACGTGTCGCAACAGATGGGCGACTACACCAAGCGTCGGATTGAGTAAAAACATCCATAGCACGCCAACCACGACAGGAGAAACAGAATATGGCCAGATCAGTAAAGTCTTATAGACCGCGGCGCCACGGACGACACGATCAGCAAACACCGCCAAGATCAATGAGACAGCCAATCCCGTCACCGCAACCAGCACAGAAAATAGGCCAGTTGTTTTGAACGACGTCAGGTAAGCTGGATCCTCAAATAAGATCTTAAAATTCTCAAACCATACAAACTCAGTGGATAAACCAAATGCATCCTGCAATAAAACGGATTGATATAACGCTTGTACTGCGGGCCAGAAAAAAAATACTACAGTCACAATGAGTTGCGGTGCCAGTAATGCGTATGGCACCCATCGTGAGCGAAAACGCGCTCGTTTTTCCAAGAATCACCTACTGATAAAAAATGTAAATACAACAGCCATTGAAAACACGTTCAACGTTCTCTATTTGTTTGCTTTCTCAAAGCGAGCCAATAGTTCATTGCCACGAGAGACCGCTGTATCGAGTGCCTCTTTCGCTGACTTTTTACCAGACCAGACCAATTCTAATTCTTCATCAACGACGGTACGGATCTGTGGAAAACTACCTAAGCGGATGCCGCGTGATTTGTCTGTAGTTTTAACTATCATCTGTTGTACTGCAACGCCTGTACCTGGATTTTTTTCATAAAACCCGGATTTTTTAGTCATCTCGTAGGCGGCATTCGTAATTGGTAAATAGCCTGTTTCCTGATGCCATTTGGCCTGAACTTCGGGCTGAGACAAAAATTTATAGAACTTGGCAACGCCTTTGTATTCTTCATTTTTTTTGCCAGCCATCGTCCACAGTGACGCACCACCAATGACGGTGTTTTGTGGCGCACCAGGAACGTCTGAATAATAAGGCAAAGGGGCAACGCCAAACTTAAACTTGGCATTTTTAACGATCACGCTGTAGACCGAGCTCGATGAGGTCAACATAGCACATTCACCAGAATAGAATTTCGCATCGGACTCACTCTTGCGTCCGGCGTAGACGAAATAGCCTTGCTTAGCCCAATTCGCCATATCTTCAATATGTCGGACATGTAAAGGACTATTGAATTTCAATCTGGCATCCAGACCGCCAAATCCATTATTTTTTGTCGCAAATTCAATGTTATGCCATGCAGAGAAATTCTCTAACTGAATCCACGTCTGCCATCCCGTTGTGTAGGGACATTTACTGCCTGCTACTTTTAAACGCGCGGCATCAGAAACCATTTCCTGCCAGGTTGTGGGCGGTTTATTTGGATCAAGACCAGCCTTTGCAAATAAATCTTTGTTGTAGAAAAAAACTGCCGTCGAGCTATTAAAAGGCAAAGACAACATTTCGCCGTTTGGTGCCGTGTAATAACTCGCCACTGCAGGGATATACGCTGCCGGTTCAAATTTTTCACCGGCGATTTTCATGACTTCAGATACCGGTTTAATGGCACCTTTGGCATACATCATGGTTGCCGTACCGACTTCAAATACTTGCAAAATATCAGGCGCATTACCAGCACGAAAAGCAGCAATCGCAGCTGACAGCGACTCGTCATATTCGCCTTTGTAGACAGGCACCACCTTATACTCTGCCTGACTTTTATTAAACTGGTCTGCGAGATTATTAACTCTGTCACCCAGTGCGCCTGTCATAGAATGCCACCAACTAATTTCTGTCACAGCGAACGCTGGTGCAGCTTGTGTCAGCATCAATGTTACTGAGGTAGCTAATCCTAATTTTCTAAAAAATTTCATGTTTTCTTCCACAATTCAAATGTGTGAGTAGCCATTGCACAAAAAATTCTCGCCCATTGCAAATACGGAGCGCACGGGTTGAGCACGTTTGGCGCATATTTCCAGGCGTTTTTGTAGCTGTTTCTGCACAAGCTATCAATAATTGATGAGGTGGGTAAGATAGCATTGAGACCATACAATGTATAGAGGACTTATAATTCCAAATGATCGAAACAACAGACAGGTAAAAATGAACGCTTTTGTTACACGTTGTCATTGGTATGTCAAATTAGTACGCTTAGATAAACCGATTGGAATAGTGCTTCTTCTTTGGCCAACACTGGTGGCAATCTGGCTCGCCTCTGCGGGCGATCCAAACTGGAATTTGGTCGCGATTTTTACGCTTGGTACGGTATTAATGCGATCAGCCGGTTGTGCAATCAACGACTATGCTGACAGAGATTTTGACAAGCATGTCGAACGGACAGCAGAGCGCCCGCTAACGAGCGGAAAGATTTCTGGTAAAGAAGCGTTAGCCATTGCAGGGGTCTTGGCATTGATATCGTTTTGTCTGATTTTACCGTTTAATCTTTTGACTAAAGAACTGTCAGTGATCGCCGTCCTAGTGGCAGGAAGTTACCCCTACTTCAAGCGCTTTTTTGCCATACCACAGGCATATTTAGGTATTGCTTTTGGATTTGGTATCCCGATGGCTTATGCAGCAATTCAAAACTCGGTGCCGATGGTCGCCTGGATATTGCTGATCGCCAATATATTTTGGGCTATTGCATACGACACCGAATATGCGATGGTCGATCGTGATGACGACTTAAAAATCGGCATCAAAACGTCGGCGATTACTTTTGGACGCTATGACGTCTTTGCCATTATGCTTTGCTATGCAATCAGTTTTGCACTGATCTCCTTCGTCGCTCTGCAATATGGTCTCGGTCTCTGGTTTTTTACTGGGATGGCCATTGCTATCGCTTGTGCCATCTATCATTACACCCTGATCCGAAATCGGGAAAGAATGCGTTGCTTTGCTGCGTTCCGTCACAATAACTGGCTTGGTGCCGCAATCTTTGCTGGCGTTGTCTTGGACTATGCATTAAAGTAAAAATACAGGTTCATTGAAAAAGTACCATCAAAAAACTTTGTAGATTTGGCTTGATCCATAACAACTCTGCGCAAGAGAATTGATCTAGACTAATCCATACTGATGGTGCTGTATGCCTCATCTTGAATTCTATATGGCGACACAACCCAACCTACTTCAAAGGAATGATCATGAGCTCAGTTGAACAACAGAACGATCGATTGATGGATGACCTGAATCAAGTTATCCGTGATGCAGAAGAGATGCTGAAAAACACCGAACAGCAATCGGGTGAAGGCTTCAGGGCGGCAAAAGCGCGCTTTGAAAGTACCCTCAAAAATGCAAAGGAAGAACTAGCCAAAGTTGAAGAAATTGTCGTGACGCGGACAAAAGACGCCGCCCGCGCTACAGACGTCTATGTTAAAGAAAACCCATGGCAATCCGTTGGTATTTCCGCAGGGATAGGATTGTTAGTTGGATTATTAATAGCCCGCAACAAATAACAATGGCGATACTCGATTCGGTAGGTCAATTGCTAGCGACTTCGCTGAGTATTGTTCATACTCGGCTGGAGTTAGCATCTGTAGAAATTGAAGAAGAGTTGGGGCGTTTTTTTTCGCTCCTGCTCTGGTCTTTGGTTGCCTTATTTTGCGCTTGTTTCGCACTGGTATTGCTGGCGGTGCTGCTCATTGCGGTGTTCTGGGATAATCATAGGATCGTAGTGGTCGCTTCTATGATATCGACTCTTTTTGCTGTGGCACTAGGGCTAGGTATTTGGCTTCGGAGCCAGTTCAGTAAAAAGCCAAGATTACTAGCCTCTACGTTGGCAGAGCTCCATCAAGACAGTGTTGCCTTACGTGGTCAGTCTGTGGCTTCAAAAGAAGAAAACTCATGAGACGTAAGTCAGAACAACTCGCATTGCAGCGCGAGGTACTTCTACTCAAAATCCGTGCGCAGAGACAGCTGCTTGCGCTACAAGTAGAAGACCTAAAACAATCGACAGAAGTCGCAGAGTTTGGTTACCACTGCGCTCGTCGTCTGGTCGGCACCTTGCGTCACCAACCCTTACTGACGGCAGCAATCACTGCCGCTGCTCTGCTAATAAAACCGACTCGGATTGCGTCGGTAGCTAAAGCCGCTATCAACACCTGGCAGATGTGGCGCGCCATCGCACCACTGATTAAGCAATTCAAGTCCGACGCTAAAAGCACAGACGCTAAATAAGCCGCTTTACTTCAGAGGACGACGAGCGCTACTCAGCGCTAATTGTCCATTCATCTTTTTTGCTTCAAACAACCACAGCCGCTCATTACTATCGCCAGGACGAGCACCTTCCCACACCAACCGCCAATTTTTATCGCGCAGATGCTCTGGCGGCTGCCGTTGAAAGCCGTCAATTAATAAAAAATCACAGCTAACTTCTGGAAGCGTTTCTTGCCGGTAGGTATTAATACCAGAAAAATATCTCAGCATGGCACGCTCAGACTCGCCAAGGTCCTTACTCGCCATACAATCAAAATTGCCTTTCATGGCTGTTTGCATAGACGAGAAAACGCTACGGTAACTTTTTGCGTGGTCAACCCATGGCAAGAGAAGTTGACAAATTAACATCCAACTTAAACCAAGACCGGATACCCAACTTACCAATCCACGTCCATGAATACGGGACAGTTGGCCTATTCCCGCAAAAGCGAGTGCAGTAATCATCAAGGCAATCAATACATGCCAAAACGCAAAATGCGGCACGAATTCACGGGGCAAATGGCGAAGCAAGAACATCCACTCTGGCGGTGTACCGTTAATCGTCATCACAGCCCACACTGCCCAGATAAAGCCAATGACAACACCAAAAATCAGCCGAGCACTCCAATCCCATGCTTTATCCAAGCCTGAGCCCAAATGCTTTGCCGATGGTGCAGCAATTAATGCAATCGGTAAAAGCAAAGGTAACGCGTAGTTATCGCGCGCAGAGGCAGCACTCCACAAGACCAGCAACATCATCGAAAATATCAAGCCGCACGCCTGTATCGCTGATGACTGAAATACCATGTGTCGTCGATGCCACAGCGTCAACGCTGCTAACGGCATCGCCGGAAAAGCAAACCAAGGCAATGTGGTAATCCAGAATCCTTCAGTGTGTGGCGCACCGAGTTGGGCGACAGAAAATCCAAAAAAGCGTCCGACATTATTGAGCCAGAACCAATCCATAAATAAGCTGGGAGAGCGCAAATACAAGCTAACAGGCCAGATCAATAACCAAGGGGCAGAAAAAAGTAGGGCAAGTGACAATACCCGCCAATAAACTGCATTCCGCCACTGCTTGAACAAGATAGGTAACAAGAGCGCGGTCAAACCGAAGACCCCAAGTGCCAATACACCTTTAGCCATAAAGCCAATACCAACGCCCGTACCAAGTAAAGCACCTGAACGGTTAGGGTTCTTTTCAATATTGACAAAACCTGCGGTAGCAACAGCAAAACCAGTCAGCAAAGGAACGTCAGTGAGCATCATGTGCGAATGCAAAACCAAACCCAGACAGCCTAATAGGGACATGACAGCATAGCGACCGTAACCGATCCCCCACCACTGACGTGCCGACCATCCTGCAGCAAGACAAGTGATCGACATAAAAAAACCCGTCGCCAGACGAGCTCCATCATGCAATGTCAACCAAGGATAAAACGTCTTCGCAAAAATGGCAGCTACCCAGTAATATAAAGGGGGCTTTTCCATAAATGGATCACCAGCCATCGTTGGCACAATCCAATCACCCGTTTCAATCAGGTGATGAATAATGCCAAAAATATATGTTTCATCTTGCTTCCATGGGTCGTGCCCGATGAGACCAGGAATCAGATAAATTCCAAGTAAGGATAAAAGCGTAATCCATGACCAATCGATGGACAAGACGAAACACTTGAGTTTATTCAGTGATGAATAACTGCCCTGATCAACAAGACGATTTGTATCTATCGTGTTACTAGGTATCTGAACTTGTAACAGATTAAATATAAATAAACGAAACCAAACAAAAATTGCCATACAAAAACCAGTGAGAGTGCTGAGGAGTTTGTGCGATTTACTGTGTTGATTTCTAAGGAATAAAAGAGATTTCCTATGAATAAAGGTAAAACGCAAAACAAAAAGGTGCTGCTGCAGTGAGCAAATTTTATGCAACAATGAGGTAACGTATTGTATCTCATTGCCCTATGATTTTTCTCAACAAGTCACCGAATAAGAGCACTCTCACTAATAAATTTTGTGAAATAACAAGCTTTTGTTTCCACAAAGAAAAATACAGCGTCTGTTACCAGAGCGCTGTATTTTATGATATGCAAATAACATCGTTTGATGTACTGTACTAAAAAGACACACGCCAAGTGCAGCAACCAGAAAATGTCACTTAATCCTGTCGGCCAAACTCCTCACCAAGCTCGGTCGCTCTGGCTGCAGCGGCCTTAATGGCGGTTATAATTTTACCTTTGACATCATCGGCTTCCAGACTACTCAACGCGGCGTAGGTCGTTCCGCCTTTCGAGGTAACACGTTCACGCAATATCGTTACATTCTCATCGGAGTGCATGGCGAGTTGTGCCGCTCCTTCAAAGGTGGCGATCGCAAACTGGGTTCCTTGTTCTGGGCTTAACCCTAATTCCTGCGCTGCTTGCTGCATTGCCTCAATGAAATAGAAAACGTAAGCCGGACCACTACCGGAAATCGCGGTCACAACATCAATCAGTTTTTCTTCGTGAACCCAAGACGTCGAACCAACCGCACGCAAAATTTCATCGGCACACTGTTTTTCCGCCACAGTCACTTCTGGCAAAGCAAACAGCCCTGTAACCCCTTTGCCAATCAAGGCAGGTGTGTTCGGCATCACTCGCACGATTCTTGGATACGAATTAAGCCATCGTGAAATATCTATCGCACGAATTCCCGCGGCGATAGATATCAATAGCTGTTGACGCAGATGGACAGCGAGTTCACCGACGACATCGCGCAACTGTTGGGGCTTCACGGCAAGCACGATCACATCCATGTGCTGCAGCTTTGCATCGATCATGAGAGAAGTTGAGACATTGAACTCCGTCTCAAGACGAGCGAGCATGGCCTGATTCACATCGACAACATGAATATCCTGAGCGCTCGTTCCCGCCTGCAGTAATCCGGTAATCAAGGCAACTGCCATGTTGCCACCACCAATAAATCCGATTTTCAATTTATTTTGCATAATCTCTTTTCCCAAAAATTGCTGTTCCTATTCTGACCATCGTACTTCCTTCGGCAATGGCGGCATGCAAATCGCCACTCATTCCCATAGATAAGGTATCAAGGACAATACCGTGTCTGGTAATCTCATCATTGAGGAACTTCAACTGTCTAAATGCTGCACGTTGTTGCTGTTCGTCGTTGGTGGGTTCTGGTACCGCCATGAGACCGCGAAGACACAAGCCTGGAAGTTTGGCGATCGCCAATGCAAGATTGACTGCCTGTTCAGGTGGTACGCCACTTTTACTCGCTTCGCCACTGATGTTAATTTGTAAGCAAATGTTTAATGGTGCCATGGTTGCGGGACGTTGTTCCGAGAGCCGATGTGCAATTTTCTCACGGTCAACCGCGTGCACCCATGCGAAATTCTCTGCAATCGGCCGGGTTTTATTGCTTTGTATCGGGCCAATAAAATGCCATTCCAGATCAAGCTCTGGTGCGTGTTGTCGAATGAATGTGATCTTATCTACCGCTTCTTGTAGATAATTCTCACCAAAGGCAACTTGTCCGCTGCGCGCGGCATCTAGTACCGCATCCGCCCCAAAGGTCTTTGAAACGGCCAATAAGCTCACTTGCTGCTCAGAACGACCACATTCATGAGCGGCACGTCTGATATCAGCACGTACGGCTTGCAAGTTGTCGGAAATTAAGGACATAATCAGGAATCTTGTATGTAAATTATTCGTTGGAATTGGTCACTTTTTGCAATAGATCCTAATCTCAGGCAGCCATTGCGTCTGTCATCTGCGACACACTCATTACCGGAATTATAAATGGACATTTCTGAACTACTCGCGTTCTCCGTCAAGAATAATGCATCTGACCTTCACTTATCGTCCGGTTTACCCCCGATGATACGGGTACATGGTGATGTACGTCGTATTAATTTGCCACCACTAGAGCACAAAGACGTGCACGAGCTCATTTATGACATCATGAATGACTCGCAAAGAAAAGCCTACGAAGAACATCTTGAAGTTGATTTCTCATTCTCTATTCCTGGTCTCGCCCGTTTTCGCGTTAATGCTTTCAATCAGGAACGTGGCCCAGCGGCTGTCATGCGTACGATTCCGTCCAAAATTCTGTCATTAGAGCAATTAAACACACCAAAAATTTTTGCAGAACTGTCACTCAAACCCCGCGGTCTGGTCTTGGTGACTGGCCCAACTGGTTCCGGTAAGTCAACTACGCTAGCAGCGATGGTGAATCATATGAATGAAAATGAATATGGCCATATTCTGACCGTCGAAGATCCGATTGAATTTGTACATGAATCCAAAAAATGCCTGATCAACCAGCGCGAAGTCGGCCCGCACACGATGTCATTTAATAATGCGTTGAAATCCGCATTGCGTGAAGATCCGGACGCCATTCTAGTCGGTGAGTTACGTGATCTGGAAACCATCCGGCTGGCATTAACCGCTGCAGAAACAGGTCACCTTGTATTTGGCACCTTACATACATCTTCAGCTGCAAAAACCATTGATCGTATTGTTGACGTCTTTCCGGCGGAAGAAAAAGAGATGGTGCGATCCATGCTATCTGAATCGTTACAGGCGGTTATTTCCCAGACACTATTAAAAACCAAAGATGGTACGGGTCGTGTCGCGGCACATGAAATCATGCTTGGAACGCCAGCAATCCGCAACCTCATTCGTGAAGGAAAAGTTGCACAAATGTATTCCGCCATCCAGACTGGTAGTAATCTGGGCATGCAAACCTTGGATCAAAATCTGACTGACCTAGTACGAAGGAACGTGATCTCTGTGAGCACCGCACGCAGTGCGGCGAAGATTCCGGAAAACTTCCCAGGTTGATTGAGTTGAGACGACATCAGCACCTGCTGACGACAAAAATACGATAGACCCGATTGAGTAAATAGGATAATCACAGCGATGGAACGCGATCAGGCAACAAAATTTATGCATGACCTTCTGAGGCTCATGCTGACAAAGAATAGCTCAGATTTATTTATCACAGCCGATTTTCCACCTGCATTTAAAATTGACGGTAAAGTGACACCGGTATCAAATCAACCGCTGACACAAGCTCACACGATTGATTTGGCGCGTGCAATCATGAATGATAAGCAAGCAGCCGAATTTGAATCAACGAAAGAATGTAACTTCGCGATTAACCCAGCGGGCATGGGTCGTTTCCGAGTATCAGCATTCATGCAACAGGGACGTGTAGGACTTGTTCTGCGGACGATTACGACTGCTATTCCTAAGTTAGAAGATTTAGGTCTGCCTGAGCACCTGAAAGAAGTCTCGATGACCAAACGTGGCTTGGTCATTATCGTTGGTGCGACCGGTTCAGGAAAATCAACCACGCTGGCAGCGATGGTTGGTCACCGCAATAAAAATAGTTACGGGCACATTATCACGATCGAGGACCCAATCGAATACGTGCATCCCCATGGAAATTGCATTGTAACGCAACGCGAAGTGGGTATTGATACAGAAGATTGGGCATCTGCGCTAAAAAATTCATTGCGTCAGGCCCCTGACGTGATTCAGATTGGCGAAATCCGTGATCGTGAAACGATGGACTTTGCAGTCGCGTTTGCAGAAACCGGTCATCTTTGTCTTGCGACATTACATGCCAACAGTGCCAACCAAGCGCTCGACCGCATTATCAACTTTTTCCCAGAAGAGCGTCGTGCACAATTATTAATGGACTTATCACTCAACCTCAGAGCGGTCGTTTCTCAGCGTCTACTCCCAATTAAAGGTCGCAAAGGCAGGATCGCTGCAGTTGAAGTACTATTAAACACGCCATTGGTCTGCGATTTGATATTTAAAGGAAACGTTCACGAGATTAAAGATATCATGAAAAAATCTCGCGAGTTAGGCATGCAGACCTTTGATCAGGCGCTATTTGATTTGCATGAAGCGGATAAAATTACTTACGAAGACGCACTGCGTAACGCCGACTCGGTTAATGAATTGCGGTTATCAATTATGCTGCAAGGAAAAGAAGCCAAAGATCGCGATCTGACCGCAGGAACCAATCACTTAGGAATACTTTAACGATGAACGCTCTCGACTTTAATGCCAACAATTTGCAAGGGCAACCGGTTGATCTGAAGCAGTATCTTGGACAGGTTGTTTTGGTCGTCAATACTGCAAGTAAGTGCGGTTTCACCCCACAGTATCAGGGACTCGAACAGATTTACCAGCAATTCAAAGATAAAGGCGTCGTCGTGCTCGGTTTCCCGTGCAATCAGTTTGGCCATCAGGAACCCGGGACAGCTGATGAGATTGGTAGTTTCTGCGAAAAAAATTATGGCGTCACTTTTCCTTTATTTGAAAAAGTTAATGTCAATGGTGATGACACTCATCCGTTCTTCAAGAATCTAAAAGAGGCGGCGCCGGGCTTACTGGGAACTAAAGCCATTAAATGGAATTTCACCAAATTCCTGATTAAAAAAGATGGCACGGTTTACAGCCGCTACGCTCCACAGACAGCACCTGCAGACTTAATTAAGGATGTCACGGCCTTACTGGCTGAATAAAAGGGAATAACGTTAATATGAAGCCGATGCGGGTATCATTGATGCCCGCATTGATGCTAACAACGTTCGCTACACATCAAATGACACCAAGTAGGCGTAAAGCAAAAGGGAGAGCAAGTGCTGTCAACAAGCCAGATAGACCCATTGCCAACCCTGCAAAAGCACCCATTTGCTCGTTGATTTGAAATGCCCGCGCTGTGCCTATGCCGTGAGCACTAACGCCTAAAGCAAACCCGCGTATCGCATCATCTCTGATCTTTAACAGATTCAAAATCCACGCCGAAATCATCGCGCCAATAATGCCAGTGAGCATCACTAAGGCAGCCGTCAACGATGGTAAGCCTCCGACTTTTTCACTCACGCCCATGGCAATCGCCATCGTGACCGACTTGGATGCCAGCGATAAAACCGTTGTTCGCGACGCACCTAAGGCGCTGGCGATCAACATAGCAGTTGCAATCGCTGAGGCGCTCCCCAGCACTGCGCCGACCAAAAATGCTTTCCATTGATAACGGAGTCTGCTCATTTGCTGATAAAGCGGCACTGCCAATGCGACAGTCGCTGGTCCCAGCAAAAAATGCACGAATTGTGCCCCGGCAAAATACGTCTGATATGGCGTGTTCGTCGCGACTAACACTGTGACAATCAAAATGACGGAGATGGCCACTGGATTGGCTAAGGGGCTAAATCGGCATTTGGCATAGATGAGATAAGCGACCTGGTAGGCAATTAATGTTGCCGTCAGCCCTAACAGAGGTGACGCGGCAAGATAGACCCAGACTTCGGAGAGATGATGATGGTTCATTTCTGTAGCCATTTCACACAGAACGCCGTTACCACAATCGACACCGCAGTGCTGATGACGAGCGCGAGTGCAAGCGGCAACCATTCGTCCATCACCATCTTACCGTGCACCATGATACCGACACCTGCCGGTATAAATAGTAGCGACAAATGTCCTAACAAGGTCTGAACGCCAGGAATCAGTTTTGCCGCTTCTGTTTTTTTTACCAGCAAAAATACGAAAAGCAGCAACATACCAATCACAGGCCCAGGCACAGGTAAACCCGTCGCGTAGACAAGCCCCTCGCCGAGACATTGAAAAATCAACAGAACGGAGAACGTTCGTATCATGTTTTTTTCAATCTCATTCAGGTTGGCATCAGCGCCCGATCAATTAACTCTACCCAGTGTCTTACAGGCGTCTCTGTGCCAGACTGCAAATGCGTCAGGCAGCCAATGTTGGCCGATAACACCATGTCTGGTTTAGTCGCCAGTAAATTAGCGAGTTTGTTGTCACGCAATTGATAGGACAAGGTAGGTTGTAATACGGAATAGGTACCGGCAGATCCGCAACACAAATGACTATCAGCACACAGTTGCACATCAACGCCGATTGCCCGTAGTAGACCTTCGACTTTGCCGCGAATTTGCTGTCCGTGCTGCAGAGTGCATGGCGGATGCCAAACGATACGTTCGGAAATCTTTCCCTTGAGCTTGTCAACTAGCTGCGCTTCGAAGTTTGGCAGAATTTCACTCAGATCACGGGTTAGTGACGAAATACGCTCTGCTTTTTGGGCATAGTCTGCATCATGCGCCAACATGTGACCATATTCTTTAACGGTGACGCCACAGCCTGAAGCAGTCATCACGATCGCCTCGGCACCAGCTTCCACCAATGGCCACCAGGCATCAATGTTTCTGCGCATATCATCAAGTGCCGCGTCGTGGTCATTCAAATGGTGACGGATTGCGCCACAACATCCGGCTTTCGGGGCTACGATCAATTCCACTCCAAGGAGGCTCAATACACGCGAAGTAGCAGCGTTGATATTGGGCGACATACTTGGCTGTACACAACCGTCGAGTAGTAACATTTTACGAGCATGGGTGGTGTTTGCCCATGCGCCGGACTCATGTGGAACGGGCACTTTATTTTTTAAACTCTGCGGTAATAAAGGACGCAAGGTCTGGCCCAGTTTCATTGCAGGCTGAAAAATCCAAGGTCGCGGCAATACCGCCTTTAAGGTCTCACGTACGATTCTTTGCGAGAATGTCCGCCCTACTTGTTCTTCGACGACTTGACGACCGATGTCGAGCAAACGTCCATATTGAACACCTGATGGACAGGTCGATTCACAATTACGACAAGTCAGGCAACGATCAAGATGTTGCTGCGTTTTTTCTGTTGCTGGTTTTCCTTCCAGCACTTGTTTAATCAGATAAATACGGCCACGAGGGCCATCTAACTCATCACCCAGTAGTTGATAAGTCGGGCAAGTCGCTGTACAAAAACCGCAATGAACACATTTACGCAGTATCTCATCGGCATCTTGCCCAGCACGCGTATCCTTAATAAAATCGGCGAGATTAGTTTGCATAGCGAATTAAAAGTCCTTGTACAAGCGGCCCGGATTAAAGATCCCGGCAGGGTCAAATGCATCTTTGAGGCGTTGGTGTATGTTGAACAGAGGCGCGGATAGCGGCGTGAAAACACCCATGTTTTTATCACCACCACGGAATAGTGTCGCATGTCCACCGGCAGCAATAGCGGAGGTACGAATGGTCGCTGGCGATTCATCGCTGAATAACCAGCGCTGTGCACCACCCCACTCGATTAACGATTTACCGGTCAACGGCAATGCGCCGGTCGTTGATGGAATAGAAAGGCGCCACAAACCATGCTCGTCATCTTGTGAAAAGAAATCATGTGTCTGCTCCCGCAACGATTGCCAGTAAGTCGCAGCATCCTGCATTTCTTCACCACCCAACACCTGTTTGGCTGCACGAACCGCCGCTTCAGCACCCGATAAGCGCAACATCAGGCGCCCGACATGCCAACTGCTACCGGAAATCGGCAATGCCTGTCCTGCCCATTCATTCATTTTACGAACCGCTTCGGCTTCCGACAAAGCAAATACCAGCGTTGTTTCAGCAAATGGCCGCGGCAATACTTTGACCGAAATATTGACTACCAACCCCAAGCTGCCCATCGCACCCGCCAGTAATCTGGAGACATCATATCCGGCGACGTTTTTCATGACTTGTCCGCCGAACTCCAGTATCTGTCCTTTACCATCCATCAGGGTCGCCCCCAACACAAAATCACGCACCGCGCCCACGTATGGACGGCGTGGGCCTGACAAGCCAGCCGACAGCATACCGCCCAATGTTGCACCGGGACCGAAATAAGGAGGTTCACATGCCAACATCTGATTTTGCGCAGCCAATACGGCTTCGATATCGGATAACGGTGTTCCACAACGCGCAGTCAACACCAACTCAGTCGGCTCGTAGGCGATGATACCGCTGTAGCCACGGGTATCGAGAATGTCACCATCTGTTGCTTGTCCATACCAGGATTTTGTTCCACCACCGCGGATTTGCAAAGCATTCCCCTGCTCTGCCGCACGCAAAATTTGATCGCGGAAACTCTGTAATATTGTTGTCGTCTCTGTATTCATCAGGATTCGTCGTAATGGATAAGGGAATTAAAAACGGGGTAAGTCAGCAAATGGGAGACGCCCGTGCTTGACATGCATACGACCATATTCAGCACAACGGTGCAGGGTCGGAATCGCCTTATCTGGGTTCAGTAACGAGTGCGTATCAAACGCCCGCTTCACAGCAAAAAAAGCATCCAGCTCTTCACGAGAAAACTGTACACACATTGAATTAATTTTTTCAATACCGACGCCGTGTTCACCCGTGATCGTGCCACCAACAGCGACGCACAGTTCCAGAATTTCTGCGCCAAACGCCTCAGCACGTTCAAATTCACCTGGCTGATTAGCATCAAACATAATCAACGGATGCAAGTTACCATCTCCTGCATGGAAAACATTGGCACAACGCAGGCCGTATTTTTCTTCCATATGAGTAATGCCAATCAGCACCTCAGCCAGACGTTTGCGTGGAATCGTACCATCCATGCAATAGTAATCAGGAGAAATGCGACCCGCAGCTGGGAACGCATTTTTTCGACCAGACCAGAAACGCAAACGCTCGGCATCACTCTGTGATACGGCAATCGCAGTTGCCCCCGCATTCTCTAAGACAGCGGTCATGCGTGCAATTTCCTCTTCGACTTCTTCGCTGGTCCCATCCGATTCGCACAACAAGATTGCTTCGGCATCCGTATCGTAACCAGCTTTTACAAACGGCTCGACCATACGCGATGAGGTTTTATCCATCATTTCTAGGCCAGCTGGAATGATCCCAGCGGCGATCACGTTAGCTACGGCATTACCACCTTTGACGACATCATCAAAAGAGGCCATGATGACTCTCGCTATTTGTGGCTTCGGTACTAACTTGACAGTCACTTCAGTCACAATACCGAGCATACCTTCAGAACCGATAAAAACGGACAACAAATCCAGTCCTGGTGCGTCCAACGCTTCACTACCAAGTTCAATCACATCACCATCAACCGTAACGACACGAACACGCAAAACATTGTGCACCGTGAGTCCATATTTCAGGCAATGTACACCGCCGGAATTTTCTGCAACGTTGCCGCCGATAGTACAAGCAATTTGTGATGAGGGATCTGGGGCATAATATAAATTCAAGGCGGATACCGCATCTGAAATCGCCAGATTTCGAACGCCGGGTTGAACAATCGCCGTCCGAGAATAGGCATCTACTTTCAGAATCTTATTGAGTTTGGCTGTAGATAATACCAATCCATCAGCAATCGGCATGGCACCACCGGATAAGCCAGTTCCAGCACCACGAGGAACGATAGGTACCTGTAAGCGGCGGCATACCTCCATGACGGCGATGATTTGCGCTTCATTTTCGGGAAGACAGACGACCATAGGAAGTTGGCGGAAGGCCGCAAGGCCATCACACTCATAAGGGCGAATATCCTCTTCGTCGTGCAAAACACAATGCGCAGGCAATACCTGGCGCAAGGCTTGGGCGACATCACTCTGACGTTTAACGAATATCTGATCTGAACTAATTTGCTCCATACCGACACCTTTTATTTATTTTTCACCCAGTGTAATCAGCTTTAGTTACCCGTGGGATGAATAGTTTGCCGCAACTTCACTGAATTGTTTTCAACGCATAAAAAAAGGACGCCTGGGCGTCCTTTTTGCATCACTTCAACCCGGATTAGACCGAGAAGGAAGAACCACAACCACAAGTTGTGGACGCGTTTGGATTTTTGATCACAAACTGTGCGCCTTCGAGATCATCTTTGTAGTCAATCTCTGCGCCAACCAGGTATTGGTAGCTCATTGAGTCGATCAACAGATGCACACCATTTTTAGTCATGGTCGTGTCGTCTTCATTCGTAATCTCATCGAAAGTAAAACCATATTGAAAACCAGAGCATCCACCACCCTGCACGAATACGCGCAATTTCAGGTCTGGATTACCTTCTTCTTCAATTAATTGCGCAACTTTTGACGCAGCGCTTTCGGTAAAAACAATCGGTGCTGGCATTTCGGCAACTGCATTCATTTCTTGCTCCTTCAATCTAAGATACTGCCATTATAGTCCTGACTGCGAAACTATGCATTGGACGCCGCAAGCATGAGTAATGCAGGTTCGTGCAACACATCGTGCGTCAATTTCCCTGACACCAACGCCCCACTGAGCATTTCCAGTGTTTTGTAGTGCACATCACCAGAAATTCTTGCTTTAGGTTGCAATTCTAATAATTCAGTCGAAAACACCGGACCATTAATTTGGCCATTCACAATAACATGCGCAGCACGAACTTCGCCATCAATAATTGCCTGCTCGGAAATAATCAGCATCGTAGACGCACCGAGTTCCGCAATCACATTCCCTTGGATGCGACCATCAATACGCAAGCCGCCTTTAAAATGCAGATCACCTTCTATTCTTGTACTGACGCCAATTAAACTGTCTATCGTGTTTTTTGCTTTTCGGTTAAACATGAAATGCTCCTTCTTTGAACATTTTCAACATACCGTCACTGACCAAATGAAGATCACAGAAACGTGGTTGAAAAAGTTTATAAATTAACAGCCTGCTGCGCTCGGACAACGCCTCTTTCAAGCACTTTGACTTGTACGTTTTTCGCTGTAGCGCCGTCTGGAATAGCAATCACTCCCTCCAGCCGCTGGTAATGTTTAAACGATAATTTCAATTTACCAGCATCCCCCGATTTAGGATCGGGGAACGCCATCGTAACAGGTTTACCGGCTTGTACCAAGCTGACAGAAAATTGCAATTCGCCGTCAAAGTCTTTGGTGTTTTTGACGCCTTGCATCACCAGCGCGCGGTACCGCAACTGTCCCTGCCCCTGTAGCTCAACTTTGAGGTTTTGTACAGTAATGCCATCAGTACCAGTCCCCGAGGGCATCAAACCTTCAAAAAAAGCTAAGTCATCTTTGAGTTTTTGATTTTCCGAGGTCAGGGTTTTAACCTGTTCGGCTAATTGCTTTTGCATTGAATGGTCAATGTTGAGCTTACTCTCAATCGTATTTGCATCCAATTGCAACCGATCACGCTCCGTCGTCAGTTGCTCGATTTTTTCTTGCATGTCTTGCACCTGATTTCGATTGAATCGAGAACCAAACGCGAAGCTACGTCCTAAGTCGTAGGTCCACCAAGCAAGCACAGCAACCAACGCGATTGCCAGAACTGAAACGCCGATTTTTAGATGCCACGGCCATGAGTGGGAAATCGTCAGTTTAGGGGCCAGATAGCGCCGATGCGTAAAACGTGATTTGCCCATGGTCAGTTATGGCAATACCGGCACATGATGCAAGCCAGTTGTCTCATCCAGACCAAACATAAGATTCATGCATTGCACGGCCTGACCCGATGCACCTTTAACAAGATTATCTTGCACCACTAACACCACCACTGTTTTACCGTTATTGGGGCGGTGTAAAGCAAGACGCAACATGTTAGAAGCGCGTGTAGAGCGTGTTTCAGGATGTGAGCCAAATGGCATAACATCCACAAAAGGTTCGTTTTTGTAGGCGTCAACAAACAAGGCTTGCAGTTCTTCATTAGTGATATCACGTGTCAGACGTGCATATAAGGTCGAATGCATGCCACGGATCATTGGAACGAGGTGCGGCGTGAATAGCAACTCAACTGGTTGCTTAGTTAGTCGCTGCAACTGCTCAGTGGTCTCAGGCGTGTGGCGATGACCGGAGACAGCATAGGCTTTAAAGCTGTCGCTGGCTTCAGAAAACAAAATGCCAATTTCGGCTTTGCGCCCTGCGCCAGAAACACCGGACTTACAATCCGCGATCAGACTGCTAGCATCAATCACATCAGCTTTTAATAGTGGCGCATAGCCCAGTTGCATCGTCGTTGGATAGCAGCCAGGATTACCAATGACCCGTGCCGATTTGATCGCGTCACGATTCAACTCTGGCAAACCATATACGGCTTCTTTCAGGACATCGGTACACGTATGTGGAATACCATACCATTTTTCGAACTGCGCGACATCTTGCAAGCGAAAATCTGCCGCCAGATCAATAACCTTTACGCCAGCGGCCAATAGCTCTTGTGCCTGCGCCATTGCAACACCATGCGGCGTGGCAAAAAACACCACATCACACTCAGTCAGGTTCGCTTTATCAGGTGCAGAAAATGCCAGATCGACCTTACCCCGCAACGAAGGATACATATCAGCGACAGGCAAGCCATCTTCTTTACGCGATGTGATGGCAGTTAATTGCACATTAGGGTGCGTTGCCAGCAAACGCAATAACTCAACGCCTGTATAGCCAGTACCACCTACAATGCCTACTTTGATCATTTACTTTTCCCAGTAAAAATTTTTTCACTATTCTAACAGCAGACTTCTGCATCTCAGTAGTTGCGTTAAAAATCGTTACATCAAAACATAGAAATAAAAAAAGCCGTCCAGAGGACGGCTTTTTGACCAGGCGAAAAAAAATTAACGCTTGGAGAATTGTTTTGCGCGACGTGCTTTGCGCAGACCAACTTTTTTACGTTCAACTTCACGTGCATCACGTGTAACGAAACCAGCTTTTGACAATTCTGGTTTCAACGCTGCATCGTAGTCGATCAGTGCACGTGTGATACCGTGACGAACCGCACCAGATTGACCTGATTCGCCGCCGCCGTGAACGTTAACCATAATGTCGAAAGTTTCGAGATTGTTAGTTAATTCCAGTGGTTGACGGATAACCATCAAGCCAGTTTCACGAGAAAAATATTCGTTGGCTGGTTTGCCGTTAACAACGATTTTGCCGCTGCCGGACTTCAGGAATACGCGAGCAACTGCGCTCTTGCGACGGCCAGTTCCGTAGTTGTAATTACCGATCATGGCTAATCCTTAGATGTCGAGTACTTGTGGTTGCTGTGCTGCGTGCGGATGCGTTGCATCTGCATACACTTTCAGCTTCTTGATCATTGCATAGCCGAGTGGGCCTTTAGGCAACATGCCCTTAACAGCTTTCTCGAGTGCACGACCTGGAAAACGCGCTTGCATTTTCGTAAAATTTGTTTCATAGATACCGCCTGGGTAACCAGTGTGACGGTAGTATGTTTTGTTCAGAGCTTTAGTGCCTGTCACGCGCAGTTTGCCTGCATTCACTACGACGATGAAATCGCCCGTGTCAACGTGTGGAGTAAATTCTGGTTTATGTTTGCCGCGTAAACGGAGTGCCACTTCGCTGGCAACACGTCCGAGTACTTTATCTGTCGCGTCAATCACGAACCAGTCGCGCTGAACCTCATGGCCCTTAGCGGAAAAGGTTTTCATGTTGAATCCTAAAAAGTTAAATACGCCTTTGTGCGGTGGTTCTACCCATGTTTTGGCAGACTCTCCCTTGTTAATTTCTCGCTCAGGCAAATCGAGAATCGGAAATTATAAGGTTTTCAAAGACTTAGTGCAAGAACTGTTTAAATTTTAGGCACAAAAAAGTGAAACACAAAAAAATAGCCCGAAGTCTGTGCTTCGGGCTGAATCCACCAAAGGTGTAGGTGGAGGAGACAATTGCGTGGCAACTACAACGCCTGACTCTGCTGAGGCGCAATAACTAACCGATGAGTCAATAATAGGACAAGAAATTGTGCAGTGCAAGATAAATTAAGTAAATTGTGCGAAGGTTTCTTCTAATTTATATTTTCAATGCCATACGATAAGCATTTTGCTATGAAAGGATACCTTTTCAAAAACTCGGTCGCATTGAATGCAGTACAATTTACTATAGACAACAACAACGCAAGAAAAAGAGGACACTATGGAAACAACGGTACGCTGGACTGGCCCGTCAGGGATGTCATTTTTGGCTGAGACAGGCTCGGGTCATGCAGTATTAATGGATGGCGCACCAGAAGGCGGCGGCCACAACCGGGCACCCCGTCCGATGGAAATGGTTTTATTGGGAACTGGCGGCTGTACGGCGTACGATGTCGTTTTGATTCTACGTAAAGGGAAGCAAGATGTACGCGCGTGTGACGTGACCCTCCAGGCTGAGCGCGCGGAAACAGAGCCGAAAGTCTTTACCAAGATTCATTTCCATTTTACCGTACGTGGTCGTCATCTCAAGCCAACTTTAGTTGAGCGCGCCATCAAGTTATCCCATGAGAAATACTGCTCGGCATCTATCATGTTGGAAAAAACTGCAACAATCACGCACAGTTTTGACATTATTGAAGATCTGACCGACGAACTCATCACAGAACAGCAAGCCTAAGCTTGCCACTCTGTCAGCACGGCATCAGGCGTGTGTATCGATCTCCGGCTTACCAAACACATCACGGTAAGTCGGATAAAAAGAGCAATACAAAATCGTTGTCAGCAAGGCAGAGATAGGCAGCATAGCCAGCATTACGGCGACAGGATCGCCAATGATCACGGCAACAAACACGCTAAACAAGGCCGGCAAAATACCCGCAATCATCATCCATGCAGCGGCGTAGAGCAAAAAAGCTTTACCTGCATGTTTCACTGAAAAAAAACTGTAAAAAATCGCTTTTCCAACAGACATTTTTTTCCACATGATTAACGGTGCCGCAAACCAGAACGCCATTAAAGCAGGCAAATAAATCATCGCGGCGACCAGAATACCTAAAAACAGGCGCCCGTCTGGCAATTCTTTGGGGTCCGTCTGCTTTTGACTGGAAAGAAAATCAAATAAAGCGCCACCATCAACCCAACTGGAGACAAAAATAGCGAAGGCGATTGCGATCACGTACAAAGAGCCCAGTGCCAGTAGGCGACCAAAAGCCTCAGAACGAAAACCCACTAAGAGGAGATTAGGGTACACCTTCACGCCATTTTCAATACGATCACATGCCTGCATGAAACTCATACTAAATACAGGAATCAGCAATAAGGGCAGGAACTCTCCAGCGATAGGAATAAACCCTATCCCCATTACAATAAACATATAGGAGAAGAACAGCGTGAGCATCTCTGAAGGTTGTTGACGAAACAAGTAAAAACCTCGTTTCACCCAAAGCCAACCTGCTGTTGGTGTTACTGGATTCATAGTGTCGTCGGTAAATGTGGTACAGGTAACGACTCACGTAG
Organism: Undibacterium sp. RuRC25W; assembly: GCF_049339825.1. Taxonomy (NCBI): domain Bacteria; kingdom Pseudomonadati; phylum Pseudomonadota; class Betaproteobacteria; order Burkholderiales; family Oxalobacteraceae; genus Undibacterium; species Undibacterium sp. RuRC25W. Next base: position 216,035 of record NZ_JBMPPD010000002.1, read on the forward strand.
GCGCAATATACGTTCAAAATGCGCCGGATCGTGCGGTGTCAGCATTTCCGCATCCCGTGGTTGATAATAGTCGTAAAGGCGCGACAACCAAAACCGTAAGGCAGCGGCTCTTAACATCGGTTGCCATGCGATTGATTCTTCTTTAGTAAATGGGCGCACCTGATGGTAGGCATCAAGCAAGGCCTGTACGCGTTCATGATCGAGTTCGCCCGTTACAAGATCAATACACCAGTCATTCACCGTCACCGCAACATCGAAAATCCAGGTATCACAACCAGCAAAATAAAAATCAAAAAATCCGGTCAGGCGCTCGCCAACAAACATAACGTTATTTCTGAACAGATCCGCATGAATAGGGCCACGTGGTAGCGCCTTATAAATTGGCGTACTTTCAAAAGCGTCCTGGAAATGAACTTCGGCACGCAACAAATGCTGTAACTCATCAGAAATAAACGGCAACACCTTTGGTGTTGTTTCATGCCACCAATCCAATGAACGCAGGTTATCCTGGCGCAATGGGAAGTCTTTCCCAGCGAGATGCATCCGTGCGAGCATTTCACCGACTTCTGCACAATGCGTGATTTGCGGCGCCATTTGCGAGCTACCTTCGAGCTTACTCACAATCGCTGCGGGCTTACCATGCAACGCGGCGACAAGTTCTCCATCTGCATTAGCGACTGGTGCTGGAACCAAGACCCCATGATCCGCCAGATGGCGCATGAGTTTTAAATAGAATGGCAGTTGTTCAAAACTCAGATTTTCAAAAATCGTCAGGACAAACTCACCAGCTTCTGTCGTAATAAAGAAATTACTATTCTCGATACCGGAGGCAATCCCTTTAATCGCAAGTGCTCTTCCAAGTGGAAATTGACGCATCCACCCGCTTAGGTCATTCAAGTTAACTGGTGTAAAAACTGCCATTATTGTTTCGCAAAAAAAATTCTAAATTATTTATTTATCAGTTGCACTTGCTGAAGCAGCATGCGCTGGTGCCTGTGGTAATACGGGTAAAGGTTCTACTTCTTTATTCTCTTTTTTCCCACCAAATTGGAAAATGGTCCACTGAGGAGGACGATTGTTAACCCCTTGTGCAGTGCCCTTCGGCGCGTTACCAATTTCAGGATCTGCTTTCAGTACATAATGACTGCCGCCAGATTGCACTTGAACTTCAGTGACTTTGCCTGCATTGTCGCGAATTTCTTTGGTTTGATTTCTTGGTTCAGGCTTGGCTGCCTTGATATCTGCCTCTGGCCGACCTTCTTCAAGCACCTCAAGTCTTGGCGGTGGCGGTGGCGGCGTCAGATCATTTTTTGTCTGCGTTGTCGCAGTCTGCGCAGTAGCTATACCCGCCAACAGCATAAAAAGCGCCGAACTGCATATACCCGCGCATAGTCTGACCGTTTTTTTCATGATGCTCACCTATTAAACTTTTCGTGCAGTCATTGTAACAAATCAAGCCTGCTTCGGTCGCGATTAATCACTGGCTTTTACACAGCGTCAATACGAAATACACTAAACAATAAATTTTTTTTACAGTTAAAAAAAAGAGCGGTCAAAGACCGCTCTTTTTAATCAACTATGGCATCAGGCAAGTGCCTGATATCAATTAGAACTGGTGACGAACGCCAGCAGTCAATTCATTGATGTTTGCGCCAGCTGTAGAAGCTACACCAGCGAAACCAGTGGAGTTTGCATCTTGATTAGTACGAGCATACGCTGTGTACAAATCAGTACGCTTGGATAAGGCATACTGGTAACCAATTGCAAACTGTTTAGCTGTACCAACAGTACCCTTAGCAGTAGCGGTGTCGTTTTTAACGTTAGTGAACGTTGCCAACACTTTACCAGTTGGTGTTACTGGAACTGTTACACCCAAAGTGAAAGTTTTAATGCTCACACCTGTGTCATCAGATTGCTTTTGGTAAACGAACACTGGCTTAGCTACGCCAAAATCATAATTAACAGCAACAGTGTTTGCTTTGATGCCGTTAGTCATTTTTGTTGAAGTGGCGTTATCTTTTACGTAGTTATACGCAATATCCAAGCCTTCAGCTTTGAAACCAACTGTCAAACCGAGTGCACGGCCAGCTGAGTTGTCGCCAGCAGCTTCACCAGCACCGTACTGACCAACACCGTAGAAACCACCCAAATTACTTGGTGTGTAGTAGAACACAGAGTTACCATCACGACCACGTGTGTTTGCACCGTTTGTAACTGCCGTATCAGCTTTACCGCCGATGTAGTAGATGCCGGACAAGCCCGAACCGCTGTTGATAAAACCAGATGCAAACGGATCAAAGTTATCAAAGAGCTGGAAAGTTGGTGTTTTATCACGACCCAGATTCACAGCACCGAAGTCACCAGACAAACCAACTAAAGAACGACGACCAAAAGTACGGCTTTGAGCAGAGGCACCAGTATCCATTGAGATACCTTGTTCCAATACAAAATTAGCTTTCAAGCCATCGCCCAGATCTTCAGTACCTTTGAAACCGATACGTGAACCAGATTCTTGACCGCTTTCGATTTTAGCTACTTTACCTGCACCAGCGCTCAAGCCTTGAACGCCAACGTCAGCGATACCGTAGATAGTTACAGAAGATTGCGCGAAAGCTGCGCCGGAGAATGCACTCATCAGAGCAAGTGCGAGGAATGATTTTTTCATTGTCTAGTATCCAAAAATGAATGTTAATTTTTTTGCTGCAGCACAAAATCTATCGCGGCAAAAAACTGAAATGCAGGTCTGTTTAAAGCCTTGAATCGAACTGAGATTCAATGACAAATGTCACAATACCTGCTGAAAATGACATTTTAATGAAATCAGGCTACTTTAAAAACAAGGTCTTACAAAGCGTTGCAATATAAAGACACAACAGATCGTAATTAGTTCAATCAAACGAAAAACGATTTATTACGACTCAAGGCTACATTATAGGCAATTTTTGACTATGCTGCATAGCACAACCCATATAGGGCAACATTACCGCTTTTCAAGTAGAACCCTTAATTGTTTTTAATTATTTGTTTATTACTATCTAAATATTCTTCAGCTACACGTCAAAAAAACTCGCTTCCATTCGGCACAAGCCTAGCGTCAAGCGTATCTGACACGACATCGCGACAACCTATATCTGGCGCGTTTTTTATCCTATCGTCTCCCACGGGGTTTGTTTTTGTGCTGTCATTGCACGCCAGTAGGCGCGCCCTGCAAACCACATAACAAGGGCAATCATGACACAGACAAATTGCCCGAGCGCGAGATGCAATGGAGACTGATCCAGCACCGGTGCCACAATACCAGCAATGATAGCCCCCAGCAGAGTGACGCTCGCCGACTGGCATGAAGCAACGATACCGCGAATATCAGGAAACAAATCGAGGACTTGCAGCGTTGCACCAGGGGCGACTAACGACATGCCAAACGTGTAAAAAAAGAGTGGCATCACCGACCAGAATAATATCGGTGCAGAGAAAAAATTGAATACGACATTAAACAAAGCTGCTCCGGTTAAAAAGCAAAACCCAATACTTACCTGCTTCCAGACGGTGATTTTTCCGGCCAACCTATTCGCCGCCAACGCCCCTAGAAATATCCCTCCGACGGAGGGGATAAACTGCCAGCCGAACTGATCTGCGTGCAATTTTAGATGTTGTGTAATAAACGTAGGGGCGGAAGAGATATACAAAAAGAGTCCGCCAAAATTGAAAGCGATCGTGCCAGCTTTTAAATGAAAAAGTGGCGATTTAAATACTTTTAAGTAACTTTCCCAGAGAAATTCAGGACTAAACTCTTGCCGCTTCTCTCGCGGCAAGGATTCCGGCAGAAATTTGTAACAAGCGAAAAAAAGCAACACGGTGTATCCAAACAACAACAGAAAAATACCACGCCACGACCAAAAAACCACAACCCAACCACCTAATATTGGCGCGATGGCCGGCGCAATGGAAAAAATCATGGTGACCATCGACAACAAACGCTCTGCGGGTGCGCCCGCATACAGGTCACGGATAATGGCACGTCCAATCACCATCCCTGCACCAGCCGAGACGCCCTGCAAAATTCTGAAACCCCATAGGTAGTGAATACTATGGGCGGATGCGCAGCCAAAGCTGGCAACGGCAAACACAAGAAGCGCAACAAGAATCACATTCCGTCGACCAAATGAGTCCGATAAAGCCCCATGCCATAGTGTCATGGTCGCGAAAGAGAGCATGTAAGCGGTCAGCGTTTGTTGCACTTCCAATCCACTCGCCCCCAGCGTCGCCTGAATATCAGGAAATGCAGGAAGATACGTATCAATAGAAAATGGTCCGAGCATTGCCAGAGCAGCAAGTAGCGTGGCGAGTCGCGCGTCACTCAGCTTATTAGTGGAAGGCATAAAAGATTCAGCAATTGGCTAGTTGAGTATTTCGTTCAATTAATAAAAAAAACTGGGCGGAAGGAAGTCCGCCCAGCAATTCAGATTCGAACAATATGGATGCAAAGAACCAAGACTTCACGCAACCATATTGATTCAAAAAAAATGTCCTTAAGGATTTTTACATACCTCCGAGACAGAGATATTTCATCTCCAAGTATTCATCGATACCGTATTTAGACCCTTCGCGTCCGAGACCAGATTGTTTGACTCCGCCAAACGGTGCGACCTCGTTAGACATTAAACCCGTGTTAATACCAACCATGCCGTATTCAAGTTTTTCAGCAACGCGCCAGACACGGCCGATATCACGCGAATAGAAATACGATGCCAATCCAAATTCGGTATTATTGGCTGCGGCGATAACTTCGTCTTCAGACTCAAATTTCATTACCGCAGCCACGGGACCAAAGGTTTCTTCTTGCATCACGAGCATGGCGGATGTGACATCAGACAACACCGTTGGCTCATAAAACAATTCGCCAGCAGCGTGTAGTTGGCCACCTGTTACTAATCGTGCCCCTTTTGCCTGCGCATCTGCGACATGTTCACTAACCTTCGCTATCGCTTGCTCATCAATCATCGGACCTTGCTGGACACCCGCAGCAAAGCCATCACCAACCTGAATTTTTTTAGCACCGATCGCCAATTTTTCAACAAATTGATCGTAAATTGATGCATGGACGTAAAAACGATTCGTACAGACACAGGTCTGACCAGCATTTCTGAATTTAGACTGAAGCGCACCTTCCACAGCAGCATCAACATCGGCATCATCAAACACAATAAACGGCGCATGGCCACCGAGCTCCAGAGCGAGTTTTTTGATCGTTGGTGCAGACTGACGCATCAAAATACGACCAACTGGCGTTGAGCCTGTAAACGATAAGTGGCGAACAACTGGGCTATCGCAGAGTACTTTACCAACGGCAACAGAACGCTCTGCGTCTGCCGTCAATACATTAATTACACCAGCAGGAATACCTGCGCGCTGGGCAAGTTCTACCATTGCCAAGGCTGACAACGGCGTTTGCTCTGCAGGTTTAATCACAATTGTGCAGCCAGCCGCCATTGCCGGAGCAACTTTACGCGTAATCATCGCAATCGGGAAATTCCAAGGTGTAATCGCGGCACAGACACCGATGGGCTGTTTCAGGACAACGATCCGTTTATCCGTCCATGTCGACGCCATGACATCGCCGGAAACACGTTTTGCCTCTTCTGCGAACCACTCTAAAAAGCTGGCACCGTAAATCACCTCGCCTTTTGCTTCCACTAAGGGTTTGCCTTGCTCTGCTGTCATGATCGCTGCCAAGTCATCCGCATGGGCAATCATCAGATTAAACCAAGTCCGCATTAATGCTGCTCGTTCTTTAGCCGTTTTTGCTGCCCACGCTGGAAAAGCGGCTTGCGCAGCAGCTATCGCGGCCTCTGTGTCGGCCTCAGTCACATTACTGACTTCCGCCAGAAGCTGATTCGTCGAAGGATTACTGACTTTGAAACGGTCTTCTGTAGAGAGCCAAGTGCCGTTGACAAACGCCGCATCGCGCAGCAGAGATGCATCTTTTAAGTGTAATTGTTGAGTGATTTGCGTTAAAGACATAGCAAGCTTTCTCCGATTGATTTATGACATTAGCCGATACGATACATCTGTCTCAAAAATGAAGCCTTAACAATGAAACAGTAAAAATTAACTCCTAAGGGTAAAGCAAAACGGTCAGCTCTGCAGAGATCTGACCGTTTTTATATTAAGAGAGCAACATCACTTACTTAGTTCAATTCTTTTGGCTTTGCTTCTTCACGGCGATTAAAACCTGCAACCATGTCAAAGCGGAACAAACGACATTCCAGTGCGCCATTAAAAAATGGCGTCTTGCGTGATTCTTTCAAGCGCAACATTTTTGGTACCGTTAAATCAGCGGTAAATAAAAAGACACTCCACCCTGCAAAACGTTGCTTCAAGGTAGAACTAAATGCGCTGAAAAAATCTTTCGCTAATTCATCAGTCTCTAATGTGCTGTCGCCACGGACGCCAATACGTTCACCGTAAGGTGGGTTGGTTAACAAGACACCAGGTGTCGTCGTTGGTGCTTTGATTTCCTGCGCTTCAATTTGCTTGAGAGGTACGTCAAAGCGGATACCAGCTTTGTTCAAATTATTGCGCGTCATGACCACCATGTCTCCAGAAATATCGCTACCGAAGATGGTTGGCTCAGCCGGAAATGGATTCGGTTTGACACTGGCTTTCATTTCCTGCCACTGGGCTTCATCAAACTGATGGAATTTCTCAAATGCAAATTCACGTTTCAGACCAGGCGGAATACCGGCCACAATCTGTGCTGCTTCAATCAAAATGGTGCCAGAACCACACATCGGATCAAACAAAGGCACGCCCGGTTTCCAGCCTGCGGTACGCAATAAACCCGCAGCCAGATTTTCACGCAGCGGTGCATCGCCCGTTTCCATGCGCCAGCCGCGTTTAAATAAGGCTTCGCCGGAGGTATCGAGGTAGATCGTGAAATTACGTGCATCCATAAAACCGACGATGCGCATGTCCGGGGTCTTCGTATTCACAGACGGACGTTGCGTGAACTGATCACGGAAACGGTCACAGATTGCATCTTTAATCTTGAGTGTCGTAAATTCTAAACTTTTGAGCGGGGATTTGACCGCAGTCACATCGACGCGAATGGTATGGTGATAACCAAACCAGTCTTCCCAAGGCTGTTCTAAAACCAGATCATAAATATCGTTTTCATTCACATAACTTGATTGCGCCATACGCATAAGTACACGAGAGGCGATCCGTGAATGCAAGTTAATGCGCCAGCTATCTTGCAAGCTGCCAGAACAATGCACGCCACCAGGTACCTGGTTATGCACTGACATGGTGGTACCAAGCGCAGCAATTTCAGACAACTCTTCAGCGAGAGCGATTTCCATACCGCGTGGGCAAGGGCAAAAATAGGAATATTTCGTCATGGGGAACCTTTTATCCGTTAAAAATCAAAAAACCTTCGCAATGACAACTGGTCGTTGCGATCCATCTATTACATTTATTTATACTTCGCGTGGAAAACCACACTACGACACAGCGTTTAAAATGGTTTCACTACCACCATGATCAACACGATTAACAATAACAAGACGGGCACTTCGTTAAACCAGCGGAACCACACATGGCTACGCTTATTCACGCCTTGTTCAAATTTTTTGAGCAAACTACCGCAAGCATGGTGATAACCAATCAGCAAAATAACGCACGTTAATTTAGCGTGCATCCAGCCATTGCCGGGGCCTTTTCCGATACCGACCACCAGCCACAGATATAAACCAAGCGCCAGTGCTGGTACTGCAAGGATCGTCATAAAACGGTACAGCTTACGTGCCATCAATAATAAACGTTCTGTGGTTGCGGCGTCGTTTTCCATTGCCAGATTAACCAGAATACGGGGCAAGTAAAACAAACCAGCAAACCAGGAAGTCACAAACAAAATATGAAACGCTTTAATCCAGAGCATTATTATCTTTCAAAAATTATTGACGGACTTCACCATGACCAAATACGACATACTTCAACGACGTTAACCCTTCCAGACCCACTGGACCACGGGCATGCAATTTATCATTCGAAATACCGATCTCAGCACCTAGACCATATTCAAAGCCATCCGCAAAACGCGTTGACGCGTTCACCATCACGGAAGCAGAATCGACTTCACGCAAAAACCGCATCGCACGACTGTAATCTTCAGTGATAATCGATTCGGTATGCTTTGACGAATAATCATTGATGTGGGTGATCGCTTCATCCATATCCGCTACCACTTTCACTGCCAAAACGGGAGCCAGATATTCGGTGCTCCAGTCTTCCTGCGTCGCCTCGGCGAGGTAGGGATAATCGGCCAGAATCGCTGATGCAACAGGATCACAGCGTAGCTCAACTTGCTTGCCAGCGTATAACTCACTCAACTTCGGCAACACCTCGGCGGCAATTCCTTGGGCAACGAGCAGAGTTTCCATCGTGTTACAGGTGCCGTAACGATGACACTTAGCATTAAAAGCGACATCCACTGCTTTTTGTAGATCCGCTTTGTCATCGATATACACATGACAGATGCCATCCAGATGTTTAATCATCGGCACTGTTGCTTCACGCATCAGGCGCTCAATCAAACCTTTGCCGCCGCGGGGCACAATCACATCAACGTATTGTGGCATGGTGATCAGTTCACCCACCGCTGCGCGGTCAGTAGTTTCGACAATCTGAACCGCATCAGGTGGCAAGCCCGCACCTGCCAGACCTTCTTTGACGATACTCGCAAGTGCCTGATTGCAGTGAATCGCTTCCGAGCCACCGCGTAAAATAGTGGCATTACCACTCTTGATACAAAGACCGGCAGCGTCTACTGTCACATTAGGGCGGGCTTCATAAATGATGCCAATCACACCGAGAGGGACACGCATTTGTCCAACCTGAATACCAGTTGGTCGGTATTTCATGTTTGATATTTCGCCGATCGGATCCGACAAACTAATGATCTGTTCCAGACCTTCGGCCATGGTGGCAATGGCCTTATCGGATAAAGTGAGACGGTCGAGCATTGCGGCTTCCATTCCTGCTGCGCGCGCTGCTGCCAGATCGAGCTCGTTGGCCGCCCGTAACGCAGAAGCATCGCGACGGATCGCGGCTGCAATAAGGCGTAATGCGGTATTTTTGGCTGCAGTGTCGGCTCTGGCCATCGCACGCGAAGCAGCACGAGCGCGCAGGCCGAGGTCATTCATGTAGTGCTTGATATCCATGATGTCATTTCAGTAGGGAGCATACTCCCTGGTGTATTTTTAAACATCCTTTATACGCAAGGACAGGTCAATTATTTATTCAGATACTCCCCTATTTTTAAGGAAAGCGTGACAAATATTATGCGGTTTTGACGGTATCTTTTGGATGCCCGCCAAACCATTGCTTGATTCAGCGTTCAGAAACTAAGAAGCACTGGCAACACGCAGTCCCAGTTGCAATAATGCATCCCAGGCGTCACCTGCAAATGCTTTGGCGCGTAATCCTTTTACCATTTTATCGACTTGCGATGCTTCTTGCAGTGCCGTCTGCAGGGTCTGCAAACTGACCCTGCGTAAGGCCGGATCCATGAGCTTTTCTCGTGGTCCCCAGATACGATATTCTTTCAGCAGCGCTGATAAAGGCCGTCCCTGGCTCATACCTGATTTCAGTTTTAACAAGGTGCGAATTTCTTCCGCCATCGCCCATAATACCAGCGGCAGAGCTTCACCCTCCCCTTTTAAACCATTCAGCATGCGTACCAGACGCGACACATCGCCACTCAACATGGCTTCATTGAGCTTGAATACATCGTAGCGTGCGACATTGAGCACCGCATCATGGATCTGTTCAAAACTTAATTTGCCTGTCGGATGTAGCAACGCCAGTTTCTGAATTTCCTGATGTGCGGCTAATAGGTTACCCTCTACGCGGTCAGCAATAAAATCCAGACTTGGACGATCGGCACTCTGTTGCTGCATAGCTAATCGTTGATTAATCCAATTCGGCAACTGATTGCGTTCAACCAGCGCAATATCAATATATACAGCAGCCTGCTGCAAACTGGTGACCCAAGCAGCCTTTTGCGTTGCCCAGTCTAATTTTGGCAGAGTAATAAGCGTCAAATTATCTGGTGATAAATGATTAACATAATCCTGCAATGCTTGCCCACCGTCTTTACCTGGTTTGCCGGTCGGAATGCGCAGATCGATGAGTTTTTTGTCGCCAAATAAGGACTGTGATTGATTCGCTGCCAGCAACGCGCCCCATTTAAAGCTACGCTCCACGCTTAACATTTCACGCTCAAGAAAACCCTGAGCTTTTGCGGCACGACGAATTTTGTCTGCCGCTTCCAGCGCCAGCAGATGCTCATCACTGGTAATCACATAAAGTGGTGCCAGTGTTTTCGCCAGATGGCCGTCAAGGGCATCGAAGCGTAATTGCATATTAATCGCCTATCTTCACAACAGAGAGGCGGCGCATAATTTGCTGCACCAGATCAATCTGCATATCGTGGTACAGCGTCGCTTCCTCGGTTTCTTTTGCCAGAACCACCGACTCATTAAAAGTCAGGGTACGCTTCAATTGCATTTTGACTGGTGCCAGATACTCTTTACCTTGCGCATCGCGTAGCCGAAAACTGAAGTTATAAAGCAACGTATATTCGCGCACCCGCCCTTGACTATTGAGCGACAGAATTTGTTTCTCTTTAGATTCCTGAAGCACATCCATGATGACTTCAGCACCATCTGCGCTCTCCATGACTTGCGTCTGCCCGTTCGCATGGATCTGACGGCGCAATTCACTTCCAAGCGGAGAGGCATCAGGTAATGCAACATAAATCGAATGAAATGGGAGGCTGACTGGCCCCCGCATTTTAAAACCGCAGGCGGACAAACTCATCAACATAGCCAGTATCAACAAGCATGTCTGTTGACGGAAAAAAAATTGACGCATGCGGCGCTCTCCTGATTTAGCGTTGTACAACGAAGTGAACAACAATATTAAGCAACGATATTCACTAACTTCCCTGGGACAACGATAATTTTCTTCGGCGCGCCTTCCAAGAAACGTTGCACTGCCTCATTCGCTAAGGCAGTTGCTTCGATGGTCGCTTTATCCGCATCTTTAGCTACCTTGATGCTGCCGCGCAATTTACCGTTGACCTGAATCATTAACTCGATTTCGTCCTGTACCAATGCGGCTTCATCAATTGTCGGCCATGGTGCATCAATCAATTCGCCCAACTCGGCAGCAAAGCCCAACTCTTGCCACAACGCATGCGTGATGTGCGGGCACACTGGATACAAGCCACGCAACAAGACACTGAATGCTTCACGCAATGCAACAGCATGACCATCCGCTTCTAACTTAAATGACTCAATGGTGTTGAGCAATTTCATCGCGCCAGAAACGACGGTGTTGTACTGGAGACGCTCGTAATCGCCATCAATCTGCTTCAACGTCAGGTGTACTTCGCGACGCAGGGCTTTCACGTCCGCTGCATAGGCTGTCGCATCCACAGTGACGTTTGCACCAGCCGCGATCTTGCTGGACAGACGCAAGGCATTTGCCCATAAACGGCGCAGATAACGTGACGCACCTTCTACACCACTGTTACTCCACGCAGCACTCTGATCTGGTGGACCAGCGAACATCGTGAACAAACGCGCCGTATCGGCACCAAACTGCGTGATGATATCTTTTGGTTCAACCACATTGTTTTTGGACTTCGACATTTTCTCAATGCCGCCCATCTGTACTGGCTGACCGTCGCTCTTCAGAATCGCGGAAACAGGACGACCTTTATCGTCATGCTGCACTTCAATTTCGTTTGGATAGAACCACGTCTTTTTGCCGCTATCCTCTTCGCGGAAGTAGGACTCGTTCAGCAACATCCCTTGTGTGAACAAATTCTTAAATGGTTCATCGATCTTCACCAAGCCCAGATCACGCATGGCTTTAGTCCAGAAACGCGCATACAGCAAATGCAGAACAGCATGTTCGACGCCACCGATGTACTGATCCATCGCCATCCAGTAATCATTGCGCTCATCGACCATTGTCTTGGCATCCGGGCAGGTATAACGCATGAAGTACCAGCTCGAATCCACGAAGGTATCCATCGTATCGGTTTCACGTTGCGCTGGTTTGCCGCATTTTGGACAAGGCACGTTCAGAAATTCGGCGTGAGTTTTCAATGGATTGCCAGAACCATCAGGAATACATTCCGTCGGCAAAACCACTGGCAAATCTTCATAAGGCACAGGTACATCACCGCAGCATTCGCAGTGGATGATAGGAATCGGTGTACCCCAGTAACGTTGACGGGAAATACCCCAGTCACGTAAGCGCCAAGTGGTTTTCTTTTCGCCTAATTCTTTGGCAGTCAGATCAGTTGCAACCGCATCCACAGCCTCTTTAAAGCGCAGACCATCATACTTGCCAGAGTTGATCATGACACCGCGTTGTTTATCTCCATAGGAGTCTGCCCACGCGTCTGTTGTGAACGTTTCACCCTCTACAGCAACAACTTGTTTGATGTTGATGCCATATTTTTTTGCAAACGCAAAATCACGCTCATCATGCGCAGGAACACCCATGACAGCGCCATCGCCGTAAGTCATCAGCACGTAGTTGCCGACCCAGACTTCAACTTGTTCACCAGTCAACGGATGCGTCACAAATAAACCAGTCGGCAAGCCTTCTTTTTCTTTGGTCGCCATTTCTGCTTCAGTGGTGCCGCCCGCTTTGCATTCTTCAATAAACGCAGCAAGTACAGGATTATTTTTTGCAGCCAGCGTTGCCAGAGGATGCTCAGCTGCCACGGCGCAGAAAGTCACGCCCATGATGGTATCTGGACGAGTCGTGAAGACAAACATTTTACCGTCTTGCACCCATGCGCCAGATTCGTCAGTGATCTGATGCGTGAACGCAAAACGCACACCTTCGCTCTTGCCGATCCAGTTGCGCTGCATGGTGCGTACTTGTTCTGGCCAACCGTCGAGTGTTTCGATGCTATTCAATAATTCATCCGCGTACTGCGTAATACCGAAGTAGTAGCCAGGAATTTCGCGCTTTTCAACCAAAGCACCTGAACGCCACCCGCGACCATCGATGACTTGTTCGTTAGCGAGCACAGTTTGATCAATCGGATCCCAGTTAACGACCTGCGTTTTTTTGTAAGCGATGCCTTTTTCGAGCATCTTCAAAAACAGCCATTGGTTCCAACGATAGTAGTCAGGATCGCACGTGGCGACTTCGCGTGACCAGTCAAATGCCAGACCCAGCGGTTGCATTTGCGACTTCATGTCTTCGATGTTGGCGTAAGTCCATTCTGCTGGCGATTTTTTATACGCAATCGCTGCATTTTCTGCCGGCAAACCGAATGCATCCCAGCCCATTGGCATCAAGACGTTGTAGCCCTTCATGCGTAACTGGCGTGCGAGCATGTCATTGATGGTGTAATTACGAACATGGCCCATATGCAACTTACCAGATGGGTAAGGCAACATGGAGCAGGCGTAATACTTGCCTTTCGGGAAACGGGGATCGTTTTCCGTTGCCGTGTAGGCATCAATTTTTTTCCAATGGGATTGCGCCGCTTGTTCGACGTCGGAGGGAGTATATTTTTCTTGCATGGCGTGACCGGAGATAGGTGCGAAAATGACTCAGAACCTTAGATTATAACTGCTTCAGGGTCAATTCAGCGTCATTTATGAGCAAAGCCAAGGCTTCACCTTGGTGCATCAGTGACAAATGAGATCTTATTGACGCCTTTTGCCTGAGCTGCCGACATCAGTCGGGCGATTGTTTCGTAGCGTGTGGACTTATCTGCCCACAGTTGTAAATCAGGGGGAACGGTCTGGTGACCTGCTGCATCAAGCCTGATCTCCAACGCTGGATAATCAATCACCTGATCATTGAGGTACATCAAGCCATTAGCATCAATGGCAACATGCAAGACCGCTGCCGGTTGCGGTAACGCTTTGGCAGCAGCTTGCGGCAAATCGAGTTTGAGCATCGGCGTCATCAATGGCGCAGTAATAATAAAAATTACCAGCAAGACCAACATCACATCCACCATCGGCGTGACATTAATATCAGCCATGCTCTGCAGAGGCTTGGCGGATGTACTTCCGTGATCGTTAAATTGACCAAACGCCATTGTCACGCACCGAGTACAAAAAGAACTAAACGCATCTCAGACCGCATGATTGTGGTGTAGGCGGCAGAAATGGGCATGCAGATCATGCGCAAATCCATCGAGTTCAGCCAGCGTGATCCGGTTTATCCGATTAAACGCATTGAACGCCAGCACTGCCGGAATAGCGACCATCAGCCCCAACGCAGTCATAATCAGCGCCTCACCCACTGGACCTGCGAGCTGATCGATTTGCACCATACCAGATGCAGAAATGCTGGTTAATGCATGATAAATACCCCAGACCGTGCCTAATAGACCGACAAAAGGTGCTGTCGCGCCAACCGATGCGAGCACCGTTAGGCCATTTTCGAGACGGGTCGTTGCGGCTTGCAATTCCTGCCGCAACGACCGTGTCAGGACGTCGCTGATATCACTATCCACGCTCAGCGTTGCCAGTCGGTGCTGATGAGATGTTACTTGCACAGCGGCGTGGGCCAAAGACAAAAAAACTTTTTCGCGGTCTGCGCGCCGTAGCAACGCCAATGCATCATCAATACCCGGCGCTAACCAGAAGGATCTGATCGTTGGCGCGGCATTACGCACGCGCCAGAAAGACCACATCTTAGCTAAAATCAAGGTCCAGCTCACTAAGGACATAAGCAACAGCAAATACGCAATTGCATGACCAAACTGATCTGACTGCTCCCAATATTGGCTGCTCGCAGTAGACATAACAAACTTAGCGCAAATTCAGCACGTCAAACATATCGAACAAACCAGTAGATTTGTCTGCTAAAAAACGTGCTGCACGGAGACTGCCATGCGCATATGTCACACGACTGGAGGACTTGTGTGAAATCTCAACACGTTCGCCGATGCCAGCAAACAACACGGTATGGTCACCGACGATGTCACCACCGCGGATCGTTGCAAAACCAATGGACGAGGGATCGCGCTCACCGGTAACGCCTTCGCGGGCAAAAACACCCACTTCATTCAGATCACGGCCCAGCGCATCAGCAATGACTTCACCCATTTTTAAGGCAGTGCCGGAGGGTGCATCGACCTTGTGGCGATGATGCGCTTCGACAATTTCAATGTCGTAACCAGTTGAAAAGCTTTTGGCAGCCATTTCCAAGAGTTTGAGCGTGACGTTAACCCCAACGCTCATATTTGGCGCAAACACGATGGCTGTTTTTTCGGCGGCCTTCGCAATCGCGGCTTTTCCTGCTTCATCAAAGCCGGTCGTACCAATAATCATCTTGATACCGTGCTCAGCGCAGTAGGCAAGGTGCTTTAAGGTACCTTCAGGACGCGTGAAGTCAATCAGATAATCGGCATTAGCTAATGCAACCGATAACGCCGATTCGATGTTAACACCAGTCGGTTTGCCTAAAAAAGCACCCGCATCGACGCCAATTGCGGGGGATGTCGCGAGATCTAATGCACCGGTCAATGCCATACCTTCTGCGGCAGTGATCGCCTCAACCAACATTTGCCCCATGCGGCCGGAGGCACCAGCTACCGCTACTTTCAATACTGTCATGCTGAATTCTCTTTATTTTTTATCTTTTTTCTTCGGCGTACCATCGAGGTCGTTCAAGGATTCAACTTTTTCAAGACCTAACGCCGATTCTGTAATCCGTGCCAGATATTCTTTCTCAGTTGGTAAATTACCACCTTCAAATTTCGATACGGTATTATTTTTAAAATAAATCGTCACCAGGCTGGAAACTTGCTCGCCTTTCGGCTTCGTCAGACGGAATGGGAAATCCCAACGATCTTCATGGAACATGTCCGTCAGCAACGGTGTCCCGAGGACAAACCGCACCTGCTCACGCGTCATTCCTTCTTTAATTTGCGCCATCATTTCTTCAGAAACAAAGTTACCTTGTTGTACACTGATACGGTAAGGTGAGATATATCCTAAGAACTTTTTGGCGCCGCTTGGCGTGTATACTTGTGTTCCACTTGCCGTGTTCGGCACCGTGTCAGCTGCAGTAGCGTTCTTGTCCGCCAGAAGATGCGTTTTAGAAGCGCAGGCAGTTACACTGATCAGTAACACCAGACTTGTAACCCGTAAAGCTTTCGCTTGACTCAATTTCGAAAACAACAATCGCATAGGTACCCTCAGTAATTGAGCAATATGCCCTAAAACCCGATATCATAAAGCAGATAGCCATCTTTTGACCGAAAACATGACAAACAGCACCACAAATCTTAAAGCAAGCGGCCTCAAGGCGACCTTACCACGACTCAAAATCCTTGAAATATTTCAAAATAGCAAGGTGAGACACCTGACGGCGGAAGATGTCTACAAGATACTATTGAATGAAAATATGGATGTAGGTCTGGCAACGGTTTATCGCGTTCTGACGCAATTTGAGCAAGCTGGATTGCTGCATCGCAATCATTTTGAGACTGGTAAAGCCATTTTTGAACTGAACGAAGGGTCGCACCATGACCATCTGGTTTGCTTGGATTGTGGTCGGGTGGAAGAGTTTTTTGATGCGGAAATCGAAAAAAGACAACAAACGATTGCCTTAGAGCGCGGTTTTAAAATCGCCGATCACTCACTGGCGATTTACGGAAGTTGTACCAAAGAAAATTGTACGCACAAAGAAAGTTAAGTTTCGGGCATATCCTCTTGCCCTCTTGAACTCACGTTAGCGCACTTGTCAGGCACTGTTCGATTCTAAGATGATAGAGAACGGCAAAACGACAAGTGCTACTGACCTATTTCAATTAAAACGATCAGCCTTCAACTCGCATCGGGCTTCATCTTAGCGACAACACCAGCAACGGTTTCGAGAATTTTTTGCGCGTTGAATGGCTTAAGAATGAATCCATGAATACCTGCTTCAACAGCCTCTGAAATCGTATCACTATCTTTGCTAGCCGTTACCAATAGCACCATCGTGTCAGGCAACATATCCTTTATTTTTGGCAGAACTTCTAGGCCACTCACTTTGGGCATCACCACGTCGAGCAAAATGATGTGAGGCCTCAGCTTCAAAGCCATCTCCAGCCCAGCACCACCATCCGTTGCCTCTCCTACAACGTTGTACCCCTCACTGCGCAACACAATACGCAGCACTTCGCGCGTGATATCGTTGTCGTCAACCAACAAGATAGAGACATTTTCATTTGCCATAGTCAACCTTTCTACTGGCTCAGTGCATTAGAAAGCAATTTGGCGGTGATATCGACGATCGGGATCACCCTCTCATAAGCCATGCGTGTAGGACCAATAACACCCAAGGTACCAACGATTTTTCCATTGACCCCGTAAGGCGCAGTAACAATACTCATCTCGTCCATCGGCACCAATTGCGATTCACCACCGATGAAAATCTGCACACCGGTTGCTTTGCTCGATACGTCGAGTAACTGCATCAATCCGGTTTTTTGTTCAAACATGTCAAAAAGCTTGCGCAAGGAATTCATGTTCGACGATAAATCTTCCACATTGAGCAGATTACGCTCACCAGAGATCACCACTTCGTCCCCCTGCTCGGCCAACGCATCGCTGCCGGCTTCTACTGCCGCTTGCATCAAATGAGTCATATCCGACTGCAATTGACGTAACTCACTATTAATTCTAAGGCGCGCCTGATCGAAACTCAGGCCGCTAAAATTCTGATTCAGATAATTGGCGGCCTGCACTAATTGGGCGGAGTTGTAATCAACATCAGTCAGTAACAGCCTGTTATGCACGTCGCCGGACGGCGCGACGACAACCAGCAAAATCCGCTTTTCCGATAACCGTAGAAACTCCACCTGCTGAAAAATAGATTCTGTCTTTGGCGTCATAACAACACCAGCAAACTGCGACAGCGAGGACAGTATTTGCGCTGCATTCGCAATAATTCTTTGTGGTGGTTGCGTTAAAAAACCAGGCTGCAACCGAGAGCTTAAGGCACTTTCGTCAATTTCTTGCACTGTAAGCAACTCATCCACAAATACACGATAACCTCGGGGCGTCGGTACCCGGCCAGCTGAGGTGTGCGGACTCGCAACGAATCCTAATTCCTCCAAGTCGGCCATCACATTGCGAATCGTTGCAGGAGATAACTCCAGACCGGATATTTTAGATAAAGCCCGCGATCCTACAGGCTGACCATCAGCGATGTAGCGTTCTACAAGGGCTTTTAAGAGTGTTTGGGCGCGAATATCAAGTTGCATGACTGCATTTTATGCGAGGGCCGACAAATTGAACATACTGAATTTCACAACCATTGTGTCAAATCATGCAAGTCGTTGAATTCTGCATCTGGTTTTATGTGCGGATGATGCGAGTCTTTACTCTCAAGTCTGCGTCTGTTCATCCACCCCGCTTTTAAACCAGCAGCTTGGGCGCCTTGCACGTCCAACAATAAATCATCACCAACATACAACACTTCTGCTGGGAGTAAGCGCAATTTCTCACAAGCAGCATGAAAAATCCTCGCATCCGGCTTGGCACAACCAAACTGATGCGCAGCAATCGACACCTCAAAATGCGGTGCCAAGCCAATCGCATGGAGGTCGGCAAACCCGTTGGAGATGGTCCCCAATTTCACCCTCGTTGCTAATTCTGTCAAGGCGGGGGTGACATCCGGATAGAGTTCTACCGCATTGCGCGCGGCAGCAAACACCGCCATCGCGGTATCGGCCTTGGCGACATCCTCCCCCTGTTCGATAAACACATCTTGCAATAAACGATGGCGCAGCGCCCACAAATCGTAACTAAAACGAGGATTCGTCGACACTAAAGCCTGACGTCTTACACGCAAAGAGCTGATGTCATACATCGATACAACATTCGGTACATGCTCCTGCATCCACGCGTATAAAGTGGCTTCTGCATGTTGAATGACCGGAGCAACCGGCCATAAGGTGTCATCTAAATCCAGCAATACTGCTTTAATTGTCATATCAGGCACTCAGTTAGTTCATTTTTTGCGTAATTATGGTCTAATCTGACGAATCACGTCACCCCACATTTTCTATGACTGTTCAGGCTAAAACGATTGCACTTGTTGGTAAATATAATGCTGCCGGCATCACTGACTCTATGTACGAGCTGGCACACTTTCTGGACCAGGCTGGTCACACCGTCGTTCTGGAAGAAGAAACTGCCCGCTATATTCAACTAGAGGGTCTCGCAGCCATGTCGGTCCCTGACATCGGCAAAACAGCAGATGCTGCTATTGTCGTCGGTGGCGATGGAACGATGCTCGGGATTGCGCGCCAACTTGCCCCCTATAACGTACCATTGATCGGCATCAATCAAGGCCGACTCGGATTTATTACCGATATTCCCCTCGATCGTATGATCCCAGTTATCAGCGACATGCTGCAAGGGAAATATGTATCTGAGCGCCGCAGTCTTTTACAAGCGATCGTCGTACGTGACGGCAATCAGATTTTTAGTGGCATGGCGTTTAACGATATTGTCGTGGCGCGCGGTGCGGGATCAGGGATGGTTGAATTACGGGTCGAAGTCGATGGTTTGTTTATGTATAACCAACGCTCAGACGGCCTGATTGTTTCAACACCAACAGGATCGACGGCCTACGCGTTATCGGCAGGTGGGCCATTACTGCACCCAAGCCTCAATGGCATCGTGATGGTGCCCATTGCCCCTCACGCGTTGTCGAACCGCCCTATTGTGTTACCAGATAGCAGTGAGGTGGTGATTGAAATTGCTGCTGGCCGTGACATCAGCGTGAATTTTGATATGCAAACCTTTGCTAGTCTGATGCATCAAGACAGGATTGTCGTTAAGCGATCAACACATACGGTCACATTTTTGCACCCACAAGACTGGAATTACTACAATACCTTGCGGGAAAAATTACATTGGAACGAATATCCGTCTGTGGAAGGCGCACTGAATTAATCCTCAGTTGCTACAATATCACTTAGGGCTTATTCATGGGTAATTCAGATCAGTCACGACTATCCATGATTTCTTTTAATCGACGATAACTTTACTAGACTCCCCCTATTATGCTGCGCACGCTTGCTATTCGTGATTTTGTGATTGTTGATGTTTTAGAGCTGGAATTTTCTTCTGGTTTCAGTGTACTCACCGGTGAAACTGGTGCAGGAAAATCCATCCTGATCGACGCCCTCAGTCTGGCACTCGGTGGACGCGGTGACGCCAGTATGGTCAGAGAATCCGCATCCAAAGCTGATATTAGTGCTGAATTTTCGCTCAATCAAGCGGTCAGCCATTGGCTGGAAGACAATGATTTTAGCGATCCGGAACAGCAGTTAATTTTGCGCCGTACCATCGATAATGCCGGCCGCTCAAAAGCGTGGATTAACGGTATTACAGCAACCGCGACCCAGTTACGCGAATTGGGTGACCTACTGGTCGATATCCATGGTCAACATGCGCACCAATCCTTACTCAAAACAGAAGCACAGCGGGCGCTGCTCGATATGCAGGGTGGTCTTGAGCCGCAAGTGATTGAGGTAACTGCTTTGTATAAAGCGTGGCGTAACCTGAGTAAGCAGCGCGAAGAATTTGAAACCAATGCCAAGAGCGTCTTGCAAGAACGCGAACGACTCGAATGGCAAGTTGGTGAGCTCGATAAGTTACAAATTAAAGCGGGTGAATGGGAAAATATCACCCAAGAACATAGCCGCCTCGCCCATGCGGCGAGCCTACTTGATGGGGCACAAGAGGCCGCTGCGTTGATTTCAGAATCTGACCATCCGGTTCTTTCTCAACTCTCAGCAGTACAACAAAAATTACTCAAGCTGCTCGACTACGATATCGCTTTAAAACCCGTCACCGATGCGTTGGAGTCAGCTTGTATTCACCTACAAGAAACGACCTATGCGCTCAATGATTATTTAAGCCGTACAGAACTCGACCCAGCACGTTTGCGCGAAGTCGACAGTCGCGTTGAAATCATTCATTCAACAGCAAGACGATTCCATGTTACGCCAGAAAAATTGCACGAAGAATTTGCAACGTTGTCCGCACAACTTCTTCAATTAGCCAATGCCACTGATATTGAAGCCCTCAAAGCGGAAGAAGAGAAATCACAACAACGCTATCTGAAGTCAGCCCAAAAACTGAGTAGCGCTCGTAAGAAGATCGCCCAAGAATTAAGCCTGGCTGTGACGGCTGCTATGCAAGAGTTGAGCATGAGCGGCGGTAGTTTTGTGGTTTCACTCAATCCGTGTGATGCCACCAGTTATGGCTTGGAACAGGTCGAGTTTTTGGTCGCTGGCCATGCCGGCGTGCAGGCGCGGCCACTCGCTAAGGTTGCCTCGGGTGGTGAACTGGCGCGAATTTCGCTGGCGATTTCCGTCATTACCTCATGCGCCACAGCAACGCCAACGCTGATATTTGACGAGGTCGATAGTGGTATCGGTGGCGGGATTGCTGAAGTAGTTGGGCGCTTACTCAAACGCTTGGGACAGGATCGTCAGGTCTTGTGTGTCACGCATTTACCACAAGTCGCCAGCCAAGCTAATCAGCATTTCCAGGTGAGTAAAGCCAATAGAGAAGGAAAAACTATTTCGTCCATATCACCCCTCGACAACAAACAACGCGTTGAGGAAATTGCCCGTATGCTTGGCGGCATAGAGATTACCGCGACAACCCGTAAACACGCCAGAGAATTACTGGCCTCTTAATTTTATTGTAAAGATATTCCATGCGCTTTCTGAAAGAACCTAACTACTCCCACGGCAAGATAGGCAAAACTGCCGTTGTTTTGGTGAACCTCGGCACGCCGGATGCGCCAACAAGCTCAGCGGTGAGACGTTATTTAAAACAATTTTTATGGGACAGACGTATCGTCGAAGTACCGCGCCTGATCTGGTGGTTTATCCTTCATCTGATCATTCTGCCATTTCGCTCAAGCCAATCTGCAAAAAAATATGCGTCGATCTGGACCAGTGAGGGTTCTCCTTTAAAAATTCACACAGAAAAACAAGCCTTGCTATTGAAGGGCTATCTAGGCGAACGTGGGCATGATGTGAATGTCGTCTACGCCATGCGTTACGGCTCTCCTTCTATTCCTTCCGTGTTACAAAAACTCAAAGCGGAAGGCTATGAGCGTCTGCTGATTTTATCTGCATACCCTCAATATTCAGCGACCACCACGGCCTCTAACTTTGATGCTGTGTTTAGTCACTACCAACAAGTGCGTAACGTCCCTGAACTACGCATGGTAAAAAATTATCATGATCATGAGGCCTACATCGACGCCTTAAAACAATCCGTACTGCATCACTGGCAAACCTATGGGCGGCCAGAAAAACTCGTCATGAGTTTCCATGGCTTGCCAAAAGCGTTCCTGATGCGCGGTGATCCTTATCACTGCGAATGTTATAAGACTGCGCGTTTGCTCGCTGAATCGCTGGGGCTCAGCAAGGATCAATATCTGGTGACATTTCAGTCGCGCCTTGGTCGTGCAGAATGGCTACAACCCTATACCGCACCGACAGTGAAACAACTTGCTAAAGATGGCGTAAAACGTATTGATGTCATCTGCCCTGGATTTATTGCCGATTGCCTTGAGACTCTGGAAGAAATCGCCATGGAAGTTCGAGAAGAATTCTTGCATGCGGGTGGTAAGGAGTTTAATTACATACCCTGTCTCAACGAATCTCCGGCATGGATGCGCGGCATGGCGGAAATCGCCGAACAACACTTAATTGGCTGGCCAACGATGATGACAGCAAGTTTGCGCGAAGAGCAAAAACAACAAGCGTTAATCAGTCGTGCTGAAGCTAAACGCCTCGGCGCGGATCACTGAGTCAACAATGTCGACTACGTATTTTATTGGTGATATTCAGGGCTGCGCGGATCAATTGCATGAACTCATTGCGTTGATAGAACGGACGTCATCTAACAATTACTATTTATTTGCCGGTGACTTGGTTAATCGCGGTCCAAAATCTCTTGAGACTTTGCGCCTGATCCGCACATTACAACAAACCGGACAAGCTGAAAGCGTACTAGGAAATCACGACCTACATCTGTTAGCGGTCGCCAATGGCATACGCCCAAGTCACCGAAGCGACACCTTGGATCAGATATTACAAGCACCAGATAGAGATGAGCTATTGCATTGGCTCCGACACCGCCCAATGGCCATCTTGAAAAATGCGCATTTGCTAGTTCACGCCGGACTATTTCCTTCTTGGTCTGCACAACAAACGATGGCCCTCGCGCACGAAGTCGAAACCATGCTAAAAAGTGTCGACTGGTTAGCGTTTCTGCGCACGATGTACGGCAATACACCAGAAGCTTGGTCTGATGATTTACAGGGCAATGACCGCCTGCGCTGCATTGTGAATGCCTTAACAAGAATGCGTTTCTGTTCCGCAGAAGGACGCATGGACTTTGCAAGCAAGGATGGGTTGGCAGCGGCACCGGCAGGTTATGCCCCTTGGTTTGATCTTCCAAGAGCAACGGCTGATTGCACCGTTGTTTTTGGACACTGGTCAACGCTGGGGCTAGTACTACGACCCAATCTCATCAGTCTCGATACCGGTTGCGTCTGGGGTGGGAAACTCACCGCGGTCGCAATGAATGATCGCCAGATCATTCAAGTTGATTGCCCGCAACAACAAAAACCTGGTTAAACGACGATCCCACGACAGTTAAACGCCAACTGCCATCATATACAAAAGATAAGTTCTGTCAGAGCTTGTCGCTTTTCCAGCAAACGCTAGCCCCGTTCATATCAATAGCGTTAAAAAAAACCAACACCATTGCCCGAAGGAAATCTTCGGTCGCGATTCCGCTGAGGCTAACCGTGCGACGACGTTCGTTTGGGGTCTGATTACGTCATGATGGGCTGTGAGATGATACTTTTTTTGTTTCAAAAATAACAATGAAGTTGTCAAAAATGTTAAAATCGCCGCCTTCTGGAATTTTATCTAAATAAATACGCATATACTTTCGATGACTTAAATAGTTAGTAGATTTTTAAAACGCATGACAAAGCCACCAGGTAAAAGTATGGACCCCAATGAACTTCTTCCCATTGTTCGCACTGAATTTCAAAAAACGTTTTTGAAATCGGTAGAAGAAGCACTGCCATACACTATTGAGGCTTTGTTCAAAAAAGCGGAAAGCGCTTACAGTTCGGCACAGCAAACGCAATATCTCCATGCTTGCAATATCCTGCGCAAATCACGAGAGTTGATTGAACAATTGAGCCTTAGCCTTGAAACGCTGCTCACAAGAAGTTTTCAGACAACCTACAATACGTTTCGTCCGGTGTCTGCATTGAGCCTGAACAGCAATAACCTATCGCTGGTCGACACCCATGTTTTTGACGACGAATTATTGCTCAATGAAATTACAGAAAAATTTCGAATTGAAGCAAGTGACCAGATTCGTGACTTAAATATCCGCATTGCTATTTTATTCGCACAAGACGATATTAAAGAACGAGAAAATCCATTCCGTCCCTATTTACTTGCACGCAGTATCTCTAATACACTCGACGAATTACAACTTGAACGCGACCTGTGCACTATTCTTGAAACACAGATTGCAGAAGATTTTTCTCGTTATGTGCCAACAATTTACGAGAATATCAACAATTGTATGGCTGCTCACGGAGTCGCTGCTGAGCTGCAATTCAAATTAAAAAAAACACAAAATCCGAATACAGCTTTAGGTGATTCAATAGCAGAAACGCCAAACGGTGAGAATGAGATGCAAGCAACTCCTGAGATCAACAATGACCTCACGGTATCTGGTAGGTTGCAATCGGCCGATGATCGCACTGCGCAGCATCAAGGCGAACAAACACTTACTCACTCTCGTAGCGCGGCTACTGGCGACAATGTCGATAACACTGCCTCTGGAGAAATCGCAAGCGATCAATCCAGAAACCGAATAAGTCAGTTGCTGCAGGCAGTTCGTCATTTGGCAAGCGGCATCAGTGGAGGGCGTGGAAACACCAGTCCCAGATTCAATGAAAATGTCCCTCTTGGTTCTACTTTTTCTCAACAATTACCACATACCGCAGGGACGAGCGAAAGCAAGCGTGATCATCAAGGCGATTCCGTTGACTCTGACGTTGATTCTGCAGCAAGGGGGACTGATAGTCAGTTTAATTGGCTTGGTCAGCATCAATCAATCGGTAAAGTACTACGACAAATTTTTAGTGGGCGCAGCGCTGTCAATGCTGTCTCAACACCCCCTTCTCAAAGTGAGTCCGGTGTAGCGACTGGTGGCAACGCATTGGATCGAAGCAATGCTCTCAATGAAAATACAGGCCTTTTTTCTGGTGCTATAACAAGTGTTGATGACATTTCTAAAAGTGGGTCAGCAACAGATGAAAACCTACATCGCCTTCCTCTGCGATCGGCAGCGGGATTGGATGAAGGCGGCTATCAGGAGATACCACGCAACTCCGAATCGGGGATCGTTCAATCCGTTCAACAATTGCAAAGAACGCATACAGCACCAGCGGAACATATGTTTGACACGCTGGGCAGAATCCGCAATCTGATTCTGGAACAACGTGAACAGCTCAACGACATGACTGAAAATGTCGATGAACAAATGACTATTGACGTCGTTGCCATGTTGTTTGAATTTATTCTAAGTGACAATCAGGTACCGGCTGAGATTCGCGCCCAACTTGGACGCTTGCAATTCTTGGTTCTTAAAATTGCACTACGAGATCAAAGTCTGTTGACTCAAAAAGGCCATCCGGCCCGTCTGTTGATTAACCGGGTTGGCTCGATCTCGTTAGGATTAAAACAAGTTGATCCAAGTGGTGTTCACATCACGCAAGAGATTTGCCGCATCGTTGAAACTTTGTTGGAAGACGAAAGTGAAAACTCTCAGCTCTTCATCCGCATGCTCGACGAGTTTGACGCCTTCATTGCGCGTGAATTACGAAGTAGCGACAAACAGACTGCAAAGACCATCGAAGCCGTCGAAGAAGTGCAAAACCGCACCCTGCGCATCGTCCACATCGCAGCGCAGATGCAAGAAGCACTGCAAAAGCTGACGATCAATCCTTTCTTGCGCGAATTCCTTGAAAACACCTGGGTCTCAGCGATTGAACTCGTCGAACGCGACAACACCAAACGTGGCACCCGCTACCGCTTATTGGTGCCTGATTTATTGTGGAGTATCGTACCGAAAGTAGCGGACGAAGACCGCACGCAACTATTTGTCCTCTTGCCGATTATTCTGAGTAGCATCCGTGAGGCCTTGAACTTAATCAACTGCGACCAGCCTTATCAAAAAAGACTGCTTGACTGGCTTGTCGATGCACATACGGCCGCATTACGCACTACAAAATCGGATATACCTGGGCGTTCTTTATCCTTGCCCACGATTCACCATCATTTCCATCCATTCATCTATCCTGCGGAGATGCCACAAGACATACTGAGCAACGAAGCGAAAAAACCGGAAATTCAGGAAATTCTTGATAAGGCAATCCGTGAACTCGATATTCAGGTAGAAATGCTGGATCGGCTTTGCGATCAGGAATTAGCGTCAACAACGACAACGCCTTTAACCGCGGCGTCTGCCACAGTAAAAGACGTGACCCCTGAGATGATTAAAGAACGCTTACGAACAGGCGTCAGTTTAGAGTTGCATTTAGGATGTAAACCAAGCACCGGAAAATTGAGCTGGGTAGACCCACAATTACGCAATTTAGTTCTGAATCTGGAAGGACATGACAAGCCATCGCTCGTCAGTGTCCGGATGTTCCGTCGCATGATCGCGCACGGTCGAGTACGTTTTCTGGAAGCAGAACCGTTGTTTGAGCGGGCAGTACAGGCACTGCTGACTTCGGCTGATGTCCTAGAGCACCCTGTAGCAATCTAAGATTTTTTATATCAACCGATAGGTAGAGTGACCATAAAACGAGTCTGAGCAACAAATTTTTAGTCAGAAATCAGATCGATTAATCAGTAATACCTAACGTTTGCTGTACCGCTACTCTGGCTAGTTGGGCTACTTCGCGGCGATGTGCGCCCTCTGTCGAAATAGCCGGCAACCGTGTTAGTTCAGCCGTCATACTGGGTGCTTTCAGAATGATTGCCATGCTCTGCGCAAATGTCATCTCGCCAATAAAATCAGCTGCTGGATGGAACTTTCCTTGGCCATCAATGTAACGCACCACAAACGGTTGAACAGGTACTTTTGCCTCAATCGCCGCCTCAAAAAGATTGGCATGAAATGGCAATAATTTTCCTTGGGCTGCGGTGGTTCCTTCAGGAAAAAAAGCGATCCGTTTTCCATCTGCGATCTGATGCACCAGACCTTCGTAAATCCGGCGCACTTCACGCTGTTTTCCACGTGCCAGAAAAATCGTTCCTGCTTTTTCACATAAAAAACCAATCAAAGGCCATTGGCGAATATCTGATTTTGCGACAAAGTGGCAAGGATGTAAGGTATTAATGACAAAAATATCCAGCCACGACACATGGTTCGAGACGATCATGGCACGATCAGCGATCTCGCCTCGGCTCGCATCAATAAAGCGTACGTCGATCGTACAGATGGCAAGCAGCTGTTGCGACCAAGTACGGACACGTTGCTGTTGCTTCTCTGCATCCAAAAAAGGGAAAACAAAAATACAAATCGACAATCCCGATAGTAAATGGAGAAAGACGCGAAAGAATGACCAAAAAAGCATGCTGAACTCACCAGATACTCAGAAAAAGTATCAATAATTTAGTTTATTTTCATCACAAAAAATGGGAGTCGGACTATAAAAAGTCAGTACTCCCGCTTCTCGATATTAATGTGTACTTCGATGCTTTAATCAAATTCACTACGATAGAGAGAATGCCTTGTCGGGATCCGTCAACCATCACTATCTACGCGAAAAATGACCGACTGCGTATCCAGAGCCAATCTGTATCAACGCTTACTGCAACGTGCTAAATGCAACGCGACCGGAGACCATCGTTAATTTGACCACACCTGGTAATTCATACCCTAAAAATAAAGTATGTTTCCCCTGACTGACCAGTGCTTTCGATTCGACTTTCCAGCGTTGGGCAGGATCAAAAATACACAGATCGGCAACCTGTCCTGCTGCCAGTTTACCGGCATCAATCCCCGCCACCTGCGCTGCGTTAGAGGTGATCACCGCTAACGCCTGCTTCAGTGACACATCACCACGGCTATCTTCTACCCATTTTAATGCCAAGGATAACAACAATTCTAGTCCGGTTGCCCCTGCAGATGCCTCAGCAAATGGCAGTAATTTCTCATCATCATCGACCGGCGTATGATCGGAACAGATCGCGTCAATCGTACCATCGACTAAAGCCGCTTTGATGGCGTCGCGATCACGCTGACTGCGCAAAGGTGGCGTCATTCTGGCATTGGAATCGAAAAAACCGATGTCCGCATCGGTCAGATGCACATGATGCGCACCGACGTCACAGCTAAGTGGCAAACCTTCTTTTTTCGCTTCACGCACCAGTGCTAGACCAGCCGCGGATGAAATACGACATAGATGTACTTTGGCACCTGTTGCGCGCATGAGCTCAAACAGGGTGTGCAAAGCAATTGTCTCTGCCATGACTGGCACACCAGATAAACCGAGACGCGACGCTAGTGGGCCGCTATGTGCAACACCCCCCTTGCCGATATACGGGTCTTGTGGGCGTAACCAAACGGTGTAGCCAAACGTTGCCGCATATTGCAATGCCCGCTGCAAGGTGTTGGTATCGGCGATGGTTTCTTCTGCCTGTGAGAACCCAATACAGCCTGCATCAGTAAGCGCTGCCATTTCAGTCAGTGATTCACCTTTGAGACCAACAGTGAGCGCGCCGAGCGGATAGACGTGCGCCTTATTCTGCATCCGCGCGCGTTGCTTGAGCATCTCCACCAGACCAGCCTCATCGAGCACCGGATCCGTGTCCGGTGGACAAACCAGACTGGTGACGCCGCCACGCATCGCTGCCTGCAGCTCGGATTCCAGCGTTGCTTTGTACTCAAACCCTGGCTCACGCAGGCGTGCACTCAGGTCAACTAAGCCTGGGGCAACGACGAGTCCGCTCGCATCGATCACCTGATCGGCGGTAAAGCCATCCGGTGCAGTGCCAAGGCTGAGAATTTTTCCATCCGCGATAAATACGTCTTGCACGGCATCATTGCCGCTCGCGGGATCAATCACTCGACCGTTTTGTATTTGTATTTTCATGTTTTATTCCTAGTACATCGCCACAATCGCCATGATCGCTACAATCAGGCAGGCTCAATGCTACGTTTAGCTATTCTCTCAAGCGTCGCCGCCGCTATTGCCAGCAACAATACTCATCACGGCCATACGTACAGCAATCCCAAAAGTCACCTGCGGCAAAATAACGGCTTGCGGTCCATCAGCGACAGCAGAGTCAATCTCGACGCCACGGTTCATTGGTCCCGGATGCATCACAATCGCGTCCGGATGGGCGAGTGCTAAGCGTTCAGGTGTGAGGCCATAACTCTTAAAATATTCTTGCGCAGAGGGTAATAAAGCGCCACTCATACGTTCATTTTGCAAACGCAGCATGATGATGACATCAACGCCTTTAAGGCCTTCGTTCATATCAGTAAAGACGCGAACTCCCATCTGCTCTAAACCACCTGGCAACAAAGTACGAGGACCAATCACCCTCACTTCCGGCACGCCCAGTGTCGTCAATGCATGAATATCAGAGCGTGCAACACGGCTATGCAAAACGTCACCGACAATTGCTACAGTCAGGTTAGTGAAATCTTTTTTGTAATGACGGATGGTGTACATATCCAGCAGACCCTGCGTGGGATGTGCATGGCGTCCATCACCCGCATTGACCACGTGCACATGGTGCTGGCGTGTATCATTGAGATGCTTGGCAATCAGGAACGGCGCACCAGAGGTTGCGTGACGCACAACGAACATATCCGCATGCATCGCCGCCAAGTTATCG
This sequence comes from Undibacterium sp. RuRC25W, assembly GCF_049339825.1. Taxonomy (NCBI): domain Bacteria; kingdom Pseudomonadati; phylum Pseudomonadota; class Betaproteobacteria; order Burkholderiales; family Oxalobacteraceae; genus Undibacterium; species Undibacterium sp. RuRC25W. Next base: position 246,072 of record NZ_JBMPPD010000002.1, read on the forward strand.
ATGGTATCGAGCAGGGATTCCCCCTTACTGGTACTGGAGGCCGCGATATTGAGGTTAATGACGTCTGCCGATAAGCGCTTAGACGCGATCTCAAATGTCGTGCGGGTACGGGTGGAGTTTTCAAAGAACAGATTAAAAACACTCTTACCACGCATCAGTGGAACTTTTTTGACTTCACGATCACTGACACTGACAAACGACGATGCCGTATCAAGAATGTGATTAATAATCGATTTAGGCAGGCCTTCTATCGTCAGCAGATGCTGGAGTTCGCCGTGTTTGTTCAGTTGAGGATTATGCATGATCAATAGAGAAGCTCAGTGTGCCATCCTCTGCGCGTTGCAGATTTACAGAGACAGCGGGTTCAAATGGGGCAACATGGGCAACAAAATCAGCAGCGATCGGTAACTCACGGCCACCGCGATCGACCAGTGCAGCAAGCAGAATGCGCGCCGGTCGGCCATAGTCGAATAATTCATTGATAGCGGCACGGGTGGTGCGGCCGGTGTACAGCACGTCATCCACCAGCAAAATATGCGCGCCATCGACATCAAACGGAATCTGCGATGGTTTGACGCTCGCATGCAAACCTTTGGCGGCGTAGTCATCGCGATAAAAAGAGACATCGATCTGACCAGCGCTGTGACTGATGCCCAGATCACTGACCAGACGTTCGGCAATCCATACACCACCTGAATAAATGCCGACAATCGCTAAAGGGTGAGGATCGGAGATCAGATGCGTTTTTATCTGACTCAATAACTGTTGATACAGTGCTTCTGCATTCAGGGAAGGGGCAAGTATGGTCATGGATTCTCGTCAAAATATTGTTGCAGAATAAGGGCGGCCGCGTCGTCGTCGATAAATTCCCCGCGTTTTCCATCTAGTACTGCCGATGAATAACGCTCGTCGACCAACGCAGTCGGCACATTAAACCGACCCTGCAATTGATTGGCAAAACGCGTACAACGCTGAGTCATCTCATGGGCTTCCCCATCAGGATGCATCGGTAAGCCCACAATGCACAACACCGGTTGCCAATTGTTGATCAGTGCAGCGACTTCGGCAAATTTACCGTCATTGGTCGCTGCATGAATAATGCTTAAGGGTTCGGCTTGCCTGAGAAAGGTATTACCAACAGCAACGCCGATACGTTTCAAGCCAAAATCAAATGCCAGAATCGTACCATGGGCGGGAGTGGATACCGGACTCACCCCCATCAGGCATGCCCCGCAATCGGAGCCAGCATCAGTGGATCGATACCCAACAGCTTAATGGCGGCATTAAAGCGCTCTTCCAGAGGTAGCGCAAATACAATTTCAGGATCCGCATGCACCGTCAGCCAGCTATTGCTCAGGATTTCTTTTTCGAGTTGCCCAGCGCCCCATCCGGCATACCCCACCGCCATGAGTACGCGCTCAGGACCGTCACCAGCAGCAATTGCTTCCAGCACATCACGCGATGTTGTAAAAGCAATATCCTCCGTCACTTTGAGTGAGGACGTATATTTTCCGACGGGCGCATGTAAGACAAAACCACGATCATCTTGTACCGGGCCACCTAACATGACCGGCTCTTTGCCAAGCGGATGTGAGTCAGAAATGTGTTCAAGTTTCAGATCAATGCGGTCGAATAAACCAGCCACCGTCATATCGGTCGGACGGTTAATCACCATACCCATTGCACCCCGTTTGTTATGTTCACAGAGATACACAACAGAGCCGCCGAATACCGGATCCTCGATACCAGGCATCGCGATCAGAAAATGATTTGTCAGATTAAGCTCGGCAATCAATGGTTGTTCCACCGTTGCAGATTCATCTTTGTCTGATAGCGCCATTGAGGATGCGGACTTGTTATCGCTTAAGTCTGTTTGAGGGGATTTTATTTGCTTCACCATTCCCGTATTCTAGCATTTTTGGCGTGGTTTTTCGATGTATAGCAAGGGCTAAGTACAACCATTTATTGCAATTGAAACCATAAATTCAGTTTATTTAAGACATTTCCCTAACGGCAAACATACATCCCAAGCACGAACTTATTTCTTTCATGCATGTTGAAACTCGCTATGCGGCGTGATTGTCGTACTAGCTTGCAAACTGCAAATGAAATATATCGTCACAGGGAAGCCAAATAAAAACCCATCCTGGAAATTGAACGCAATCTTGTCTCGGCGGGATCTCGACAGACTCGCTATAATTTGAACGACATCGGATTGCCATACTGAATCTGTATTTTTCTCCCATCCAGCAATACTCACTTAAGTATTTCATGAGCGAACTCACTTCTCAGTTACCCCTCTCGCTAGTTTGGTTCCGCCGTGACCTGCGCAGCTTTGATCATGCAGCGCTTTATCATGCATTGCGTCAGAGCAAGGCTGTCGTTGGCGTATTCATCTTTGACAAAGCGATCCTTGATCATTTGCCCACCAATGATCGACGCGTCAAATTCATCCATGACAGTGTCCTGGAGTTGCAGCAATCGCTGCAAGCACTGGGTGGTAGCCTGGTTGTTCGTTACGGCGAAGCAATGACGGAGATTCCAGCATTAGCTGCCGAGTTACAGGCCAAAGCCGTTTTTGTGAACCATGACTATGAACCTGCGGCGATCGAACGCGACACGCAGGTACGGCAAGCATTGAAAGAAATGTCCTGCGAGATGTTCAGCTACAAAGATCAGGTGATTTTTGAAAAAAGCGAGGTCTTATCGTTGTCCAATACGCCCTTTTCTGTTTTCACGCCATACAAAAATGCGTGGCTCAAAAAGTTCTACGCGCAGTCGGATGACTTTTACTCACGTGCTTATCCGATAGAAACGTACGCTGACAGATTGCATGCTGTTCCAACGACACCGATACCCTCACTGGCAGCGATGGGCTTCGCGGAGGCAGAAATACATTCCATCAATTTACCAGCGGGGATGTCTGGCGGCCGACAACTGTTTGAAGATTTCGTGAACCGGATGAAAGACTACGATGTGACGCGGGATTTTCCAGCGGTAAAAGGTCCGTCCTACTTATCTGTACATTTACGTTTTGGCACTGTCTGCGTGCGCCATCTGGTGCGCGAAGCCATGCAGCAAGTCCGTACCGGCAATCATCAGGGTGCGCAAATCTGGCTCAATGAATTGGTGTGGCGGGATTTTTATTTTATGATTCTGCATCATCATCCACGCGTCGAAAAATCAGCGTTCAAACCTGCCTATGACGCAATCCAGTGGGAACAGGGTGATGTAGCTGACACCAACTTCCGTGCATGGTGCGAAGGTCGTACTGGCTATCCTTTAGTGGATGCGGCAATGCTGCAACTCAATCAAACGGGATACATGCATAACCGTCTGCGGATGGTGACGGCGTGTTTTTTGATCAAAGATCTGGGTATCGACTGGCGTCGTGGCGAAGCGTATTTCGCAGAAAAACTCAATGACTTTGATTTAGCTGCTAACAACGGTGGCTGGCAATGGGCCTCGTCTTCGGGTTGTGATGCACAACCGTATTTCCGCATTTTCAACCCGATCACTCAATCCGAAAAATTTGATGCCGAAGGAAAATTCATCCGCCGCTATCTGCCGCAATTAAGTAAGCTAGATAAGCGCTCGATTCACGCGCCCTGGAAAGCTGGGCCGTTACTCTTGCAACAAGCAGGGGTGAAGTTGGGTGACACCTATCCGTATCCGATTGTCGAACATGATCTTGCCAGAAAAGCGACGCTGGTGCGCTATGCAGTTGTCAAAAAAAGCGACGAGACTTCTCCGCTTGAAGACTGAAAACTGAAAATAATCATTTAACGTAGGCAATAAAAAAAGCAGGAAATGAACTGACCCCATTTAGTTGGACAGTTTAATTGCTATGCTACTAAGGGCTGATTTCTGTATTGCACAGGACTCAGCCCTTTTAATTTCATTTTGATGCGGTCATGATTATAGTATCGAATATAGGT